>NZ_JAWDJM010000110.1:0-58687 GCF_032465715.1 Paraclostridium sp. MRS3W1
ATATTACTCTTAATAAGGTATATTTGAATAAGGGTTAAAACAACAAATGGTGTAACAAATTATAAATCAAATAGAAATGTATTTGTTTTATAATTTGTTACACCATTTTAATTTAAGTTTGTTATTTAATTTGTAACTAAATCATTAGCATTACTATCTTCTAGCCTTTTTATTTCTGCTAGTTTTATCATAATCTTTTGCTAATTTATCTATGTTAAAATCACTTGGCAAATTGCTTTTAGTTGTTTCTAAAGGCCCTTCTAGTATACTCATTACTGTTTTGTTTACAGTTGTATTTTTAAACTTTGATATAGCTTTTAATAGCTTTAAATCATCTTCTTCGAAGTATATAGACATAGAAACCTTCTTACTTGATTTCTTGTCTTCTTCCATTTCTAATAAGTTAATTGAATTAGGCTTTACCTCTTCTTCTTCGAATTTAGTTTTTAACTTGTCATCTACTTTTGACTTATAATTTTTTTTAGGTAACTCCACTTTTTCCTCATCTACTAAAAATTTATCTATTCCCATATTTATAACACTTCCTTTTCTTTTAATTCTTCTATTAATTCCCCAAATTCTTCTCTAACCTTATGGCTTCTTTTAATTTTTTTACAATAATCTTCTATGTCTAATTTATTTAGTATCGCATTCTTGATTAAAGTTGTATCACTTAACTTGCTTTCTAATAGATCTTGTTTTATATCTTCAAATTGATCTAAATAATCATTAAATATATCTGCAGTAGAAAGTTTTCTTTCAGTGTATGAATTTATAATTACAGCTCTTTTAGCTGTGTTTTCCATTTCCATATCTACTAAGTCTTGATTAAACTTCTTATAAAATAATTCGCACCCTCTTATCGATGCAATATCTTGATATTCTAAAGGAGTTATAATTGAATCTGATACTATCATAAAGTTTCTAGCAATTAGATCATAAGATGGAGATAAATCTATAAATACATAATCGTAATTTTTTAAAGTTTCTATATTAGATTTGAACCATCTCCAAACTGACTTCTCTCTATTAGTCTTAGTTGTAAGAAACTCAGAAAGAACACTTAAACTTAAATCAGATGGTATTAAATCTATATTTGAATACTTTGGAAGTGGAGACTTAATTATAACCTCATCTGCACTTGAGTTATCTGTTAATGCTTCAAACATCGTTTTATCACTATGTGATACTTTATATAAAAACTGAGTTAAATTTGCTTGAGTATCTGCATCGATGATTAGAACTTTATTACCTTCTTTGCTTAATTTAATTGCTGTTAAAGCTGTTAGAGTTGTTTTTCCAACTCCACCCTTTACATTAAAAAATGAACATATTTTCAAAATACTTCCTCCTCTATGGTTGAACAAATACAATAACAATCTGTTTAATAATTAGTTTAACAAATTGTTATTGTATTTGTAATTTTATTTGTTTCAAGATTTCATTTAGAAATTGTTGTATAACTAGTCTATCAAGTTGAGTTATGGTTTGTCAATAAAATAATCGAATGTATTCGGAATAGTTCTATTAATAGTAATTACGATATAATACTTTAAAATCCTTTAATTAAATTTAATTTAGATGATTTTTATTTTTTTAATATTAAATATACAACCATCATAAGTGAAATTAATAGAAGTATTAATTTATAAGTTATAAGTAAATTTTCTTTGTATCTCTTTTTCATTTTGGAACCTCACGTTAAAAGTCTTACTTAAAGTAAATACACTTTTAATCACTTCATTAGTTGATTAAGATATAAAATGATTAAAGATATAGATACTATAAGTTTTGTTAGTTCTATAATTAAAACCTTCGTATCTTGTTTCATGTTCAATTCTCCTGCTTAGTATTTGAGTATATGATATCATGTAGAATGTGTAAGACTGCCGAACAAATTTGTAAGGTAGGCAAAATACAAGTAAACTTAAATTATTGAAAAATTTAACGTGTTGATAGTTTATTTAATTTTCGTGTTTAATTTTCTAAATTTTATAGTATAATATAAATATAGAAATAAAAAAAAAGAAACTACAATCTAGTGGTATAGAGCGAAGTTTCTATGTAAATAAAATATCTATTTATTTAGGTCACTCTTATTGCCGTTAGAGTGACTTTTTAATTTATCGTAAATAAAACATCCGACTATGCTAAAAAAGAGAACCATAGCCTATTTTGTAAGTCTTACAATTATCTTCTTTTAATCTTTTAGATGATATTACTATACCAGCGATACTTACGATTAATTCTCCTAATACACATGCCCATAAAAAGGTTCCAAAATATCAATAGAGATTTATTACAATTTGTCCTCATGTATTTTTAAAAAAGCTGCGTCATACAATTTATATATACAATTCATATGTATAAGGGGGAAATTATGATGGACTTTCTACAAACTGTTATCGTTGGAGGTTTAGCAGGTATCATAGCAGGATTAATACCATATTTCATAGGTAAAAATAAAGATCAAATAAAAATGGCTACACAAGCTCTTATAGTTTGTGGTATATGCGGTATTTTCCTAGGTCTTTTATTAGCACTGCCTGTCGCACTTATTTATACTTTTTTAATATACGTTCCTTACAAGAATGAAATTACATGCCATTATTGTAAGGAACGTATATTAAAAGATGCTACAATATGTAAATATTGCAAACAAAATATAAATCAATAACATCCTATTTTAGTTAATTTATTTTTAAAAAATGTCTTGCTAAATTCTAGTTAATTTAACAAGGCATTATTTTTTTATTTGTAGGCTACAAATTATTACAAATTTAGATAAACTATATATGTATAATATCTTTTGTAGTTATTTTTAAGATTGCGAAACGTCACTTTTTTGTGAATCAAATTTCACAATAAAAAGAAACGGGGGATTTATAATGAATCGCAGAAAAGGAATTTTAATAGCACTAGGAGTAGTTGTTATAATAGTTGGATGTACTCTAGTTCTGAAGCCAATATCTAAAACTAAAAAAATTAGTAAAGATGATGTTGTAAAAGAAGTAAACACTGGCGAGGTTACAAAAAATAAAGAAGAAACATTAGCGAAATTATTAGAAGGTAAGTACTTATATGATGATAGCGGTGATAGCAAAATAGGTACAGTATCCTGTTTCAATAAAGATGAAGTAGTAGCATTATACCCATATGAAGCGGATGTAAATAAAATAAAAAAAACATCCACTGATATAAATACTGCTTTATTCGAACTTGAAAGTAATGAACATGGTTCCCCTGAAATTATAATTAAATCTAAATTTAAAATAGAAAAAACAAATGATACATCTGTAACTCTTGTAGAGTCACCAAATGTTGAACCTACAGGGCTATCTAAAAGTTTAAATATACTAACTACAGAAGAGAGTGTAAAAGATATAGCTAAAGTTAATCCTGATTATGTTCAAGATAAAAACTTGGATGATTTAGGATTAAAAAAAGAGTTATTCACTAAAACTTTTGGATCAGTTCAAACTAGCACAAGTTCTGATGAAAACATTATATCATCAGAAAAAGCATTACAATTATGCAAAAACAAGTTATCAGGATTTATAAATACTGACTATCTTACTTTAGGAAAAAATACACCTGGTATGCCTTCAGGCGGTAAATACAATGGAGTTAGATACATATATGTGTATTACATGATAGATGGAATAGCTGCTGATTACAGATACTGCGTTAAAGAAAGTGATGGATCAATATATTATGAAGACTCTGCTAATATAGGCAAATTGATAGATATTGATACACATATCGCAAACAATAAAAGTATTAGCGATTCTGAGCCTAAAATCAAAGAGAATGAAGATACAACAGAAAGAAAGAAGATATCAGAAAGCGAAGCGATTGCTCTATGCGATAAAAGACTTAAAGAACTAAATTTCCGTGAATTTGAATCTCTTGGTAGCGTCATTAACACATTAGAAGGAGATTACTACCAAATTGTATATGATGGAGGCGATGCTTTTGCCGTTCATATGTATACTGGAGAAGTTTTTTATTATGGACGTGATGGAATATCTAATCTAGAATAGTTAAAAAAAAGAAACTACAATCTAGTGGTATAGAGCGAAGTTTCTATGTAAATAAAATATCTATTTATTTAGGTCACTCTTATTGCCGTTAGAGTGACTTTTTAACTTATCATAAATAAAACATCCGACTATGCTAAAAAATATAGCGTCGGAATTGTTTAAAAATAATCTTAAAATTTCCATACTTCCACCTCCTTCCTATTGGAAGTAGGTTTTATCCTTCGTATAGAAACAGTCACTCTTAGATTGTAATTTCCATTTATTATTATAACATAAATAAACTTACAAATATTTAAATTTTAAACGCAGCATATACTAATGCACTTTACTGTACGGAATCTATTCTTCGTAGTAGTTTACCATGTAAATATAGTCTCCGTTTGCTAATATAGATATAATTCCATTCTTTCTTTCATATCTGTATGTTTTTAAATCAGGCATATTATCTTGAATTTTTTCATTATCTTGAACATCTTTTAAATTATACCCATAGTCCTCTAGTATTTTCTGAGCATTACTAAAACTGTCACTTTCTTCTATGATAGGAGGCTCTTGATCCTCTAAGGAGCTAAAGTTAAATTTAGATACTTTATACCCTAGCGTAAGTATAAATAAGAAAACTATAGCTAAAGTGATTTTTGTAATGTTTTTCAATAATTCACACTCCTTTATATAAAATCAAATGTTATATAATTACTTATATTATAGTGTATTTCACAATTTGTAGACATTTTATTTGCATTATATATTTATAAAAATTATACTAAAAAAAGTACATCAATAAATTAAAGGGGAATTTTTATGAGTAAAAAATTAAAAATTTTAATAATCGGACTTAGTGTTTTGATTATCGCATCTATTTATATAGTATCAAAATCTAATTCAGTTAAATCTAAAGAAACATCTAAAACACTTAACTCATCTTCTCATCAACAATCTAGTGAGATAGAGTCAATTTTAAAAACAAGAAAATATCAATTAATAGAAGGCAAAGAATATATCCAATATGAGTTACCTTATTCAACAAATGAAATAATGAAAAATACTAAATTAATGCTACAACTTAGAGATCTGTTAGTAGATGAGAATACTTTTTTCACAATGCTAAAATTGAATGATGGAAATGGAGTGTTAGTGCAAACTGAATTCCAATCATTAATGATTGGTAGTTTAGGTGATGAATTTTGTACATTAAATAATGTACTGTATGATGGTAGTGTGTATAAAGATAAAATTGATTATTTCAAATTTAAGGAGACACTTCCATATATCCCAGAATAATTGCATTCATCCACATAAAACTTTAAATAGATGAACTAAGAAAAGAGCTAGTGTTCTATAAAACTAGCTCTTTTCTTTACTTAAAAAAATAAACTTTTCCACTAACTCAGTATATGCGATAAATTATAAAAACTAGGTATAATGTTATACCTAGTTTTTACTTTATTAAGCCTTGTGATTAGCCATTATATTTTTAACCTCTTCTATACACTCAGGCTTTATTAACTCCAACATTCTTGGAATAAAACTCATCATATACTCTTTGTTAAAAGTTCCTTCGTCTTGTTTTTTAAAACTTTCATTTAGTAATTCTTTTGCTTTGTCTTGATTTTCTAAAGCTACTCTTTCCATTATAAAATTAAAGAATCTTTCTTGGCCATTATTCATTGTGTGTATCTCCTTTTAATTTGGGTTCTAAGCTATGTTGATTCAGTAATATATATTATATACTAAACCTTGAGCAAATAGGTGTACTTTAGCACTGATTACTAAAATATAAGTCCTAAATACATTAACTAAGTTTCTTCAAAATTATGTATATTAGATCATTTATAGATTTAAATGTAAATAAATGGTAATATATCACAGTGAATAATGTAGGTATGTACGCTTATAAAAAGCTTGAGGGGGGATTTAATGAGAAGAAAAAGTATATTTTTAATAATTCTAATTATATTATTTATAGGTATAAACTATCTAATTTCTAAATCTAAAAATGAAAATAAAGAATCTATAAAGAACGTTAAACCAATAGAATTCACAGAAGAGATTGGAGATAACGGAGTAGGGGTTTTATTAGATGCAAAAAAAATGGGTACTAATAAAAATCCTTTGCAAGCAAATGTAGTAGAGCTTAATAAATTTCAAGCTCAAATTTTAGATGAAAACAATAATGAGAAGTTGAAAAAGTTGTATCTAAATGCAAAATCAAATACAATTTCTGAAGATGAATTTGAATCTAATTTCTATACAAAAGACAAGGATATATACTCAAAGATAAGGTATAAAGTAGTTTTTTTCGTTGATAGCGATTCATTATATTCACATTATCAGCTAGGTGAGGGGTGTGTTTTTGACAATGGAGTATTTTATCAAAACATTTATAAAATCTCTAAAAATGGACCTGTTTATGTATATTTAAAAGGAAAGTTCAATTCTGAAGATATGAAAACGGTACAGAGTATATATGACAAAGCTTATACTCACAAATTAAATGGATATAACTAAAAGTAGTACATAAAGTAAATATAAATCTACTTTATGTACTACTTTTACTAGTAAACAACACATATTAACTTTTCGCGTTCGTTGATACAATTGAATAAATATTTTTTATAAACCACATAAAAAACTATAAGGAATTTAATATAACATGCACTCTTTTGATAATAAGTTGTAAAAAAATATATATGCTATGTTTTTATTATATCATCTAGCTTTGTATTATTAAAAATTCAAATATCTTATAGTATTTATTTAAATTTTTAATGTATTTAAGTACTAAATCAATTACATTTCTAATCCCTTACTTCTTTTCTACGAACTTATTACCTTCTAATCTATAATTAAATAGCCAAAATAAGAAGCCTACATCTATCCCTAAACAGTTACTTATAGTTTTTACATCATAATACTCTAACATCTCATTTACTACATCTACCCTTTCCTTTAAACACATATTATTAAACTGATTTGTAGTTACATACTCATCTAAATTTAAATTGTTCATTTACATCACTCCCCCATACATTCTGCACATACAAATTTTAGCTTTTTCCCCAACAAATTATATATATGCTAACTAAAAAAAATTATGATATATAATTTTATATAAAAGGTTGTCCAAAAAAATCATAAAAATATCCTATATTAATTTGGATTAGAAATTACTTTTAAAAATCACACTTGAAATTTGCTATTCACAAAACAAAAATTTAATATATAGGATGTATATAAGTAATTCCTTTTAAATACAGAACACTTGAAATTACTACTTTTAAACTCTGATTTGAAGAAATACAATAACAAATGGTGTAACAAATTATATAACAAATATAAAATATATTTGTTATATAATTTGTTACACCATTTTAATAAGAAATTGTAAATGTATTTTAGTATTATACTAAAAGGATTCAATAAACACGCCTTAAACCCTTCTTTTCCGTATACAATAAAACAAAATAATCAATATCTACTGGCAGCCAACATTCCTAAAACATTCTCTATCCCCCAATTAATTATATTAAAAATAAACCCCCACACCCACATATTTATAAAGAGCCATTTCATGTCACCCTAAGGGTCCTTTTTCAAGCGTTGAACTTGCCTCACTGATAACCCTAGTTTTTCAGCTATATCTTTATTTTTTAATCCTAGTTCTACAAACTCTTTAATCTTATTTATATTATCAACTTTTTCTTGTTCCCTTTTAGTTAACCCTTCTTCATTTCTTCTCTCTAACCTTCTTCTTTTATTATTTCTATAGTACTTTTCCTCTTTATTAATTATAGTTATCATATGCTTTTGCTCTCTTCACGTAATTCCTAATCGTTCAATTAAAGCAGTATTTTTATACCAATATCCTTCTTTATCCATCATCCTTTTATAGACTTTTTTAATCTCTCCATTTCTTAAACCTTGTTCATACTCTATAAACTTTTCAATAGCTTTTGAAATACACCTTAGAATAGCTTGTACTTCGGTATGTTTAAGAGGTTCTTTAAAAGAATTATTTAACTTAATAACTTCTTTTTTAAGTTCATCTAGATTTCTAGTATATATTCCTTTCCAATATGCATAACAATGAATAATCATATTTCTATAACCTTTCATATCAAAGTTTCTGAGTTTACATAAGGTTTGTAAATCACAGGCTCTTTGCATATGCAAGCTATATGAATTAAAGAATTTATTTGAAATGACTTTGTTACCTTGTCCTTTAGTGTCTTGAATCTGTAGTTGATATGATTTAGGATTATAATTTAAATATTTATCTCTTAATTCATACATAGAATATTCTAGCTCATCATCTATATATATAACTTGGCAGTTTAATTGGTTCTTAGAGTTTATAGTTCCTGGTAATCTAAGGACCCTGGCACTATCTGTAGCCTTTTTATCTGCTCCTAAATGTTTTAGGTTGTAATATATGTAATCTTCTAGTTCTTGCCATGTATTTAAAGCTCCATATGGAGCGTTTTTTACTCTCCAGTATAAATGAATACCTCTTCCGCTGTCTGTTACCATAGTTGGCTTTGGTATTTTACCTTCATAGTATAATTCCCAAACCAAATACACCGTTTCAGCTTTTTCTAAACCTACGTTTTGACAATCTATATCTTGAAATAAAGATCTAAACTGTCTTATATTTTTTACTCTTCTCTTTGGAATGTACATTGTGTTTGGCGCGACAAATACATCCTTTTCTTCATGAAGCACCTCTACAATGTCTCTTAACTCCTCATTCCTAGTATTATATATTTCAATAGTTCTTTTAGTTGAATTTGTATTAGAACTTTCTTTATTTCCATCATTGTTTAACTTTAAAATCTGTATATACCCATCTGTGCTATCATCGTATAAATGATCGCAAAACTCTTTCATCCCCATAAAAAACTCACTTCGCTCCTGTAGCTCAAATTCCATGTCGTCAACGCCCACTCAGCAAGTTCGTGTCTCGTTGCTCAAAAATCTCCTATATTTCAACTTTATCAACCCATATTTGTGTTCTTAATAGTATGAATATACCCCCATATATTATATCACTAAGAAATTTCAAATACCAATTATTGACAAATAGCATTTTAAAATATATCTTTACTTTATTATTAGAAATAAAATTTATAAAAGGGAGTAATTTAGAATGATATCAAAGAAAAGGTATTTTCCACTAATTATTGTGGTTATTGTTTTTGCGTTTTTCATGTTTAATAGGTCAAATACTATTAAAAACAATATTGCTGATGTTGAAGAATTATCTAATGTATCTACTAACTTACAGGATTCAGAAGATATATTATTATTAGACTCAAGTAAAGTATATGAAAAAGATGATTCAAAGAATATTGCAATAGAAGATGATCCTGAAGGTGTTGTACATATCTATAAAGAAGATATATACACAATAGAAAATTTATATAAAAATGCAAAACTTACATTAACTACTCAAAGTGAAACTTTAAATTTTGTTAGAACAAAAGATAAAAATATTTATACAAAAACTAAATATCAAATAATGTCATATATCCAAGGTAACGGTAGAGGAGGATTATACTTAGGTCGTGGTTATATCCTTGATGATGGAACATTTTATCAAGGTTTTTTTAAAGATGGAAATACCATTTATGCTAAAGGTAAGTTTACAGAATCTGAAATGAAAGTAATTGAAGATATTTACCAAAGAGCTATTGAAAAAACACCATAAAATATAAGCTACATAAGTTTTAAAATATAATAATCAATACTTATGTAGCAGTTTTACTAAACTATTTGAGTTCTGTCTTCAACTTCTATTAGAATACAATTACTTAGAACTCTCCCAATTTGAATTTATTTCTACTCTTGGAAATGTTATTCCTGATACTGTATTTAAGTCACTATGTTTAACATTATTTTCTAGCGGTTTATACGGGTGTACGTAACAAACATAGAAAACAAAATCTTCTGTACCGTATTTAGCATAAGTTGCACCTTTATCTTCCCTAAATTTACTTTCAATTTCTTTAATTCCATCTGGTAAGATATTTTTTACATATTCTTTTGCCTCTTCCATTGTTTTAATAGGTTGATCTTGACTATCATAAATGCATGCGTTATACATTTTATCTTTTACTTCACTTAAACTATCGCTGAAACTAATTTTATTAGCAGTATCTTTGTTTGTATTATGTTCGGTGCTAATTTTTTTAGAATCATATTCTTTACTTGTGTTTTCAACCTTACTACATCCTAATGTAAATATACATATTAAAAATGTAAGCCCCAGTACTAATCTTTTTTTTATCATAAATTCCCCTCTCCTTTATACTTACAGTACAATTAATACTAATTATACCAGAGGATTATTTTAAAATAAAATTTCAATTCACTTGAGAGTCTACATCTGTTGCAGCATCACCTAGCACTTCTTTTATTGCTAATAATAAGTTATTCATAAATTTATTAATTTTTTGCAAAAAAAAAAGAGCACATAGAGCAAATATCGTTCTAATTTATGTACTCTCTCTTTTTATTAACAACACATATAAAATGTTTATTGTTCATTAATTTTGAATATACAAATGAACAAAGGTTTTTTATCTTGCAAATAAAAAATCATAAGGAATTTAATAACATGCACTTCTTTGATAAATAAGTTGTAAACAATGTATATAAGTGTATCTATTTGCTCTGTAACCATTATATCATCTACCTTTGTATATATAAAAATTCAAATATATAATAGTATTTATTTAAATTTTTAATCTATAAAATATATAGGGGTTAATATCATAAAAATGGTTAAACAGTAATTTACCCCTAAGGTATATAACTAGATATTATCTATATATATTTGGAATTTTTAGTCATTCATATTATACTTATAGTTATTCCAATATATTTAACTTATAAATAGTTCAATAATTTATGCCTATATATTTAAAGTGACATCATATGGTCTTTTATAAATATGTTGAAAATATATGTTAAAAATTGATATAAAACTGATTTAAATCAATTTAGAAAGAGTATAAATAATGATATTAAAATAATATGTTAGAAATTCGGACTATTTTATATAGAAATAGATCTTATTAAAGGTATAATATTATATACAATCAAAGAAAAAACTACAAAAATTAATTATATAATGATTTAGACAAATACAGAAAAAATAACTACTATTTTAGAAAAGGATGGTTTATGAAAAAATATGATTACAAGCAAATAGAAAAATTAGTTATTAAAGCACAGAGCGGTGATAATGAAGCCTTTGAAGAGTTGTACAGTACAACATATAAAAATGTATATTTTTATGTATTATCTATTTTAAAAGATGACACCTTAGCAGAAGATATATCTCAAGATGTATTTTTAATTGTAATGAAGTCTATAAATGATCTTAAAAACCCGAAGTTATTTATAGCTTGGGTGAAAAAAATTGCATATAATAGATGTATTCAAGAAATCAATTCTTCTAAAAAGCTTGCATACTGCAATTATGAAGATACATTGAAAAATGATACTTTATCTGAAGTTGATAATGTAATAGAACATACATATGAAAAGAAAGAAAAACACACATATCTTGTATCATTAATAGACAAGTTATCATTACAGCATAAGAATTTAATACTATTTAAATATTATGAAGGCTTAAAAAGTGAGGAAATAGCATTTATAATGGATATGCCTCTAGGAACGGTAAAAAGCGGACTTCATTATGCAAAGAAAAAACTAAAATCTATGTATTTAAGTGATAATTTCTACGGAATGATTTTTATTCCAAGTATATCAAAGTCATTAAATATCCATTATTATAATACTGCAAAGAACATTACAGTTCCTGCACTCGCTAAAGGCACATATTTATCCCAAAATGCAGCTGCAAGTACAAACTATTTAGGAGTATCAAGTAAAATAAATATAGGCAATAAATTCAAATTTATAGCCGTATCCTCAACAATTGTAACTTCTGGTATTTTATTAACTACTATCGGCATAAATCCAAATATAAAATCTATATCTTATAATGATAGTAAATATATAAATAAAGATTTAGAACTGGAAATTACATTGAACCACTCTGCATTTTTAGATGAAATATACATATTAGATAGCAATGGAAATAAGATTTATAGCAGTAAATCAAAACATAATAAAGTTTCAGCAGTTATAACAGAAAATGGAGCTTATGAAATATATACTAAGTCTATTTTTAACAAAACAAATACAAAAGATATAGCTATTAATTGTATTGATAAAACAAAACCTCAAATTATAGATTATAAATATAATGAAGAGGAAATAGTTATAAACGTAACTGATGATTTATCCAATATAGATTATGATAAATCATATATAACTGATGTAAATGGAAATAAAGTTGAAATATTTCCGAGTGAAAATATAAATGAAATTAAGCTAAAAACAAGTAAATATAACACTGATTTTACATTGTATTTATATGATAAGGCTGGAAATTTATCTAAATACTTGATTAATATAAAGTTTAAATAATAATATATTTAATATGATGGAAATTGACTTTAATGTAAAATGATTTTTATGTTTAGAGAAAAAATACTATGTAAAATAGTATTTTTTTTTAGAAAATTTGAACCTTTTTAATAAAAATCTACCTTATTAATTAGTATATAAATTTTTTCAAGTTGAAGACACAAAAGTAAGGGTATATAAATATAACATTGTAATAAGGAGACATCTTAAATGAAAAACAAGCAAATTAAAAAAGCAGTGGCAGGTGCAATGGCTACAACGATATTAATGAACCCAATGCCTCTAAGTATTTATGCAAATGAAATTAAACCAGATGTATCAACGGAAGATACTAACAACGTAGAAACTAATCCAGCAACAAACGATACAAATGAACTCCCAAATAATCCAACTGAAAAAGAGAATACAGATAGCGAAGTTAATAATGTTGAGGAAAAAGATAAAGTATCAGTTCCAGAAGAAACACCTGAAAAACCAGAAGTTGCATCGGAAAATAATAAAGAATTAAATAAAAATGAAAAAACCGCATATGGAAATGGATATAGATTTGAAACTAGTTACTCTGATAATAAATATGGTCATTTACACTATAATTTATCTACAGGAGAAGATATCCATACAAATTGGCACTTCGCTTTAACTAATGGGACACTTAGTGAATACTCTTATACATTTACAAACCATACTGAAAAAGGTGAAAAGTACGTAGAATTTACTAAACTACCAGTAATAAAAGAAGATTCACAAAGTGCTTTCACTCTTGAATATTCAACTGATGGAAGTTCTTTTTCTACCGATGTTCCAGAGTTAAAGGATCTAGTAGCTTTTAGAGTAACTTTAAAATCTACTATTGAAGGAGATGAAGATCCTAAATTAAAGGTTGAATATGCTTTTAAACCAATTAATATTCCTAAAGACTTTGTAAATTCTGAACATCTTATTATAGGAGGATATCAAACAACTAAATACGGAAATACTTGGGTATCTGATATAAATTCAAATATGATTCATTTTTATGAAAGTACACCAAACCATGCTCCTGTGATACATGCAAAAGATAAAACTATAGAAGTTGGAGATAAGTTTAACCCAATGACTGGAGTTACGGCTACTGATAAAGAGGATGGTAATATTACTAAAGATATTAAAGTTATAGAAAACACTGTAGATACAAGCAAAGCTGGTAAATATAAAGTTGTATATTCAGTAACTGACAGCAATGGGGCTACAACTACTGAAGACATAACTGTAACTGTAAAGCTTAAAGACTTAACTTTAAATAATATCCCTGAGATACACGCAGAAAACAAAACTATTAAAGTTGGAGATAAATTCAATCCACTGGATGGAGTTACTGCTATTGATGAAGAAGATGGTAATATTACTAAGAATATTAAAGTTATAAAAAATACAGTAGATACAAGTGAAGTTGGTATATATAAAGTTACATATAAAGTAACTGATAGTGAAGGGGCTAGAACCACTAAGTCTATATTAGTAACAGTAAGAAGTAATGATAAACCATTAATAATCGGTGCTGATGATACCAGCATAAAAGAAGGAACTTTATTTGATCCAATGTACGGAGTTGCTGCTATTGACACTGAAGACGGTAATATAACAAAGCATATCAAAGTTATTGGATATGTGAATACTAATAAACCTGGAACGTACGAACTAACGTATAAAGTAAATGATAAAGACGGAAATACGGATACTGTTAAAAGAACTATAATTGTAAATCCTAAAGAATTACATATAAATAATTTACCTGTTATAAATGCAAGTAATAAAACTATCAAAGTTGGAGACAAGTTTAATCCAATGACAGGGGTTACTGCAACTGATAAAGAGGATGGTAATATAACAAAACATATTAAAGTTATAGAAAACACAGTAAATACAAATAAAGCAGGTACATACAAAGTTGTATATAAAGTAACTGATAGTAATGGAGCTACAACTACTAAATCTATAGCTATAATTGTAAAGAGCAATGATAAACCAGTAATAAACGGTGCTGACAATGCTAGTATAAAAGAAGGAACTTCATTCGATTCAATGAAAGGAGTTACTGCTACTGACAAAGAAGATGGCAATATAACAAAGCATATCAAAGTTACTGGAAGTGTAGACACTAACAAACCTGGAACATACGAACTAACATATACTGTAACTGATAAAAATGGAAATTCTACTACTACTAAAAGAACTATAACTGTAAGCCCTAAAAATGAAGAGACAAGTAATTTACCTGAAGTAAATGAAGATAATAAAGCTCCAAATGTTGGAAATACTGTTAATTCAATAGATAGGCCTAGTTCTACTAATACAAAACCAGCTATAAATAAACCTAATTTACCGCAAGAACATAAAAAGACATTAGAAGTAACTATTTCTAGTTTAGATGATAATAAAGAGGTTTTTAGTTCAAATCCTAAAACAATAGATATGGGTATAAAGACATTCTTATTTGTAGGTGCGATATCTGCATTCGGACTGTTTTTAAATAGAAGAAATAAATATAGAAAATAATATTGAAGGAGTATGAAATATATGTATGTTGAACTACTTATCAAGATTATTAAAGAATTAAATAAAGATAAAGACTTGTAATTTAAAGTGCTTTGATTTACCAAAAAGCTGTATTAAAATATTAACTTATTTTAATACAGCTTTTTTTAGTTGTATACGCTTGACAATTATAGTTGTCATAAGCTATAGTTAATATTGACAAATATAGTTGTCATATTGACAATAAAAATAGTCAGGAGGGGTTATATGCCATTAAATAATCGCTTGAAAGAATATCGAGCTAAGATTAATGTAAATCAGACTGAGATGGGGGTATTAGTTGGCGTGTCTAGACAGACAATAAGCCAAATTGAGAGAGGGGATTACTCTCCTTCAGTTACTTTAGCATTAAAAATAGCAAAGATTTTTAATGTAAGTGTAGAGGATATTTTTAGTTATGAGGAGGATGGGGTTAATGAGTAATAAATGTATGGATGAAATTAAAAAAGAGGATAAAAAAGCTTTTAAAAGTTTTATAGTTATGATAGTAATATCGTTAGTTGCTGGACACTTTTTGGGTAGAATATCTGGAAATTTAAAACAAATTATGGGTGAGAATGTATCTAGTTCGTTAATAAACATGCTTAAATATATTACACCATTCGCAAGTCTTGTTCTTTCTATATTATTGATACTAGTATTTAAAATAATATATACTGATTCAAGAAAAAGTTATGAGTTATGGAAAAAATCAAATGAAGATGACAACCGTATAGACAAAATTGAAGAAAATTTATCTTATTTAAGACTACTTTCTTCTATAATTAATATTATTGGTATGTTCTTTATTGGAATAGGAGCCATGTTACTACCTTTTGATGATATAAATGGTGATATTAGTATTACAAAGTATATTTGTTTTTCAATAGGACTGATATTATGTGTTACATCTAATATACTAATTCAAAAGAAAATAATAAATTTACGAAAAGAAATTAACCCATTATTAAAAGGGAGTGTATATGATATAAAATTTGCTAAAAAATGGGTAGATAGTTGTGATGAATCTGTAAAATTAGGGATATTTAAAAGTGCTTATAAAGCATATGTATCTGTATCTAAAACATGTATTATACTTTGGCTATTTTGCATTATAGGTTATGATTTATGGAACTTTGGGATCATGCCTCTAGTAATAGTAACTATTATATGGCTAGTTCAAACAATTTCTTATTGTTTAGAATCAATTAAATACTCAAAGGCACAATAAGGATTCGTATATTATAATATAAAAATTACAATTCCCAATTTATTACAGTAAGGTTACACAAATGAAAAAGTATCGAAAGAAAATACCTTTCGTGTTAGAATTTGGTAAAACAAGTTTTTACTAAAGGGGTAATGGGCATGGAAGATAAAAATAAGATCGAAAAAATCACTAGTATACGATGGAAAACTTTTAATTTATTTGGATGGCTTTTCGGAGCAGCTGCAATGGCATTACATATGTCTGTAAGTGATAAAGTTCCTGTATGGTTATTAACATCTTTAGGGATTGTAATACTTTTACTAGTCATTCAATCTTTATACATTGTCTATTGCAAAAAGGTTATTTCTCATAAATAAATGATAAAAATAGTTTCTAAATAAAAAACTGTCTTAAAATATTAACTTATTTTAAGACAGTTTTTTCTATTTCTTTATTTTATTTTTTATATTGTTTAAAATTAAATTTACTTCATCTACTTTTAAAAGAATTATGCATATACCATAAGTTAATGCCCCACATCCCACGGATCCACCTAGTGAAATAATATCATATACCTTTTCAGCGGTTAATTTTTTCTCTAAGGCAGCAGGTAAAATTTTATGTAATAAATCTGGCAATACTCCATCTAATAAAGCAGGTACCGCCTCATTTAAGAAATTATATACAAATAGTGTTACAACAGCCATCAATAATGCTGATACAATTGATTTTATTAAAACGATTATAATTGATTTTCCGCCAAATGGTCCAATTTTTTTCCTTAAACTTATAAATAATAATATTATGGTAACTATTGCAGAAATACTAGTTGCAAAAGCCAACCCTGCATGTTGCATATTTGTATATCTTACAAATAGTAAGTTTAATACTATATTTAATACAATAGTAATTATCCCATTTACCATAGGTGTTGTTGTATCTTGCAATGAGTAAAACACCTTTCCAAGGATATCTCTAAGACCAAATCCTATGATCCCTATTGAATAAAATACTACTGCTATTGCTGTCATTTGTGTAGATTTCGCATCAAATGCACCTCTTTGGAAAAGTACTTTAACTATTGGAGTTGCAAGTATCATAGCCCCTATTGATATGGGTATTAGTAAAAGTATAACTGTGTTTACTGATGCTTTTATAGCTTTGTAAAATTCCTCTTTATTGTTTTGTGTTGTTAATTTAGCTAATAGTGGATAAACAACAGAAGAAATTGATACTATAAACATCCCCATTACAAATTGATTTAATTTAGCTGCATAATCTAGTGCTGATATACTTCCTTCAGCAAGATTAGATGCTATCGTCCTATCTACAATAGTGCTAACTTGATTGACTGCAACCCCTATTAAAACAGGTATTACAAGCCATAGCATTTTCCTTAAATATTTATCATTAAAGTTAACAAATAAGCTATATTTAAATCCTCTTTTTTTAGCAAATGGTAGCTGGAATAAGAATTGTAAAAATAATCCTATTAAAGCTCCCCAAGGAAGTAAATGTATACTTATTATTGAACTCAAAACTATAGATGTTATAACTATAATATTATTTGGCACACTCATAAGTCCAGGTATTACAAAGTTTCCTTTTACCTGAAGATAAGCCGTCATAATATAACTCATTCCTAAAAACGCTAATCCTATTATCATAATTCTAGTAAAGTATACTGTTTGAGCAAATATCTCACCTTTAAATCCCATTGCAAATACATGTACAATTTGAGGTGTAAATATCAATCCTAATATAGAAAATGCCATACAAATTAAAATAACTGTATTTAATACGTTATTTGTAAATTTGTTTGCTTCCTTTTCTCCATTATTCTTAAGTACCTCTTGATATAAAGGTATAAACGCTGTATCTAAAGATGTTCCTACTGCTGCAAATATAACTACCGGTATAGTCATAGATATTTTGAATACATCACTTATCCCCTGTGTTCCGTATACTCCAGCTAGAGTTAATTCTCTTCCAAATCCCAATACTTTTGCTATTAACGTAGCTATCATCAATCCTATCGTTGTTTTTGCTACCTTTGACATAAATATTTCTCCTTTTTTAAACTTATATAATTTTAAATTACAACATTAAATAACTCTGTTTTTAAATTTATATAAGCTTTTTATTTATATAGTTTCACTTTAAAAAGGTTAAATTTATAACTATATAATTTACCAGAATTATATTATACATCTTTTTATATCTTTTCAAGTTACAACTTTTACATTTATTTCCATTTGACTAAATCGTGAAATATTCTCTCTAATTGAAATTACTACATCTATTGATCTATCAATTCCTTTTATAAGGCTTTGGTTAGTTCAGTATAGGACACACGCGTATCTAAAATCATACTACTCTATATCTTTATTTTTTATTTTCTAAATTAATAAAAACTTATATACTATAAGTGCAATGCTAATTTCTCAATATAAAAAATTCAATTCACTTGATTCAATACATCCGTTGAAGATAGTATTATCTATATAGCGTTACTAAATTAATTATCAGGAGGAGTTTAAACTTGAGTTTTTATATTAATTTTTATTTAATTTTTGTTATTTTTATAGAAATACTAACCTCATTAGTTATATCAAAAGCAGTTTTATTAAGTTATAGAAACAATAGGATTTCTAAATCTGTAATGTTATTAATTTTTTAGTTCGTAAATTATTATATATATTGTTGAACTATTTAAATATAATTGACCTAATTAATAAAATACATAAAAACACTTCAATCATTGGAATTACTTAACAAAATCCCCTTAACATTTTTTAGGACTCTATCCCTACATTCTATGTAATTAGTAAGTTACACTATAAAATTAAATGTCCAAGTTTATTATATCCAGGTGTCCATTTGACAGGTTCATATTTAAGATAAGAGAATTTATTTAATACCAAGTTAATTATTACACTCTCTATTTTCAAAAGATTTTTTCATATTTTTTTTCATTTTTAATATAGAAAAAACTAAACATAATATTCCAGATATAAATACTATATATCCCATTATTTCATTAATAGCTACTAACTTAGGAATAATTAAAGTTCCACATAAGTTAAGTACCATATGTAGAATCATACTTCCTACTAATGAATCGCAATACATATATATTATAGCTAATACTATCCCTATTAAAAAAGCACATATTCCTTGAACAATATTTCCATGTGCTATCCCAAAAATTAATGCCTGAACAATAATAGCATACACTACAGTATAATTTTCTTTTAAATATCCAAATATAATTCGCCTAAATATTATTTCTTCAAATATAGGTATTATCAGTATAGTTATTATCATCTGGTCTAGCGATTTAACGCTTAGTTGATTAGCTACATTCACATAACTTGGAAAAACTTCAGTTAATTCTCCAGCTAAAATTGATCCACAAACACTAAGGCCTACTCCCAATAAGCTAATATTTATTACTTCATTTAATTTTATTTTTTTTAAAACATCTTTACTTAATAGTTTTTTATTAAAAATTGAATACATCCAATCTACTAAGATTAGTATAATAACGTCTATTATGCAAGTTATTATATATATATATTTACTCATTTCTTTAGAATCTTCAATTACAATGGCAAAAATTCCTGTTACAATCATACTGCTAAAAAAACTTATTAATAATAACCCTATACATATTCCTAGTAATTTCAAAAATTTTTTCATAATCATTTCCTTTCCATTATTTAAGATATATTTATTTTTGAATACAACTTTTTCTAAAATATAATAAAGCATTTTTTCACTTCTTATTAAAATTTTTGCTTTACATATCATTTCTGATTTTATAGAATTTTTTTCACCCTATTCCTCCATTTGTTGTATATATAATTAAATAGATATTGTGACCATATCTATTTTTGTTTTAAAAGTAAATATATTTTGACTGAATAGTGCATTTTGGGAACTGAATAGTTTTACCCTACACTATTCGAACAAGAACCTATACTATTCAGTCATTCTTTATATTTTTTTAACATTTTTATGTTATTCTTAATTCAAACAAAATAAGTTTTAACATTTTATTAAGGGAGGTTTATATATGAATTTAGAAAAATCAAATATGTCAGAATTAAAGTTTGAAGAATTACAAGAAGTTAATGGTGGTAAAGGTGGTAAAGGTTTTACATACTTAGAAGTTGGATATGAACTATTTAATTATATAGATAGTCGTCCTAAACGTAACAAAGATGCGTTTTGGAAAGCAGCTAATAAAATGAAATGGTGCTAAGTTAAGCTAAATGTCTAAAAATAAGCCCTCATTTAGTATTTATATAATTAGTACTGAATGGGAGCTTATTTATATAATTAATATTATTGAATTTTGTCCTTAACTTTCCAATTCATATTCCTTAACTCTTCTATAAAATGTATTGCTCTTTAATCCTAGCATTTCCATAGCTTTTACAGCAGTAATTTGTCCTGATTTCCATTCTTGATAAACTTCTTCGAATTTTTCCCCGGGATCTATTTTACGTCTACCAAACTTAATACCTTTTTCTCTTGCTATTTTGATACCTTCTCTTTGTCTTTCTTTTGTTCTAAGTCTTTCGTCCTCTGCCATATAACTTAAAAGTTGAAGAATTATATCTGATATTAAATTTTCTAATCCGTTCATGTCTTTGTATTTAGTAGTATCTAAAAGTGGCATATCTAAAATTACTATATCTACTTTTTTAACTTTAACTAATTCATTCCATTCATCTAATATCATTTGTTTATTTCTTCCAAGTCGGTCTAGCGATTTTATGTATAGTACATCCCCTTCTCTAAGCATCCTTTTTAAAAGTTGATACTCAGGTCTTTTAAAATCTTTTCCACTCGCAACTTCTAAAAATATATAACTTTCATCAATTCCTAATTTTTTTGCTTCTACAATTTGTCTTTCCAAAGTTTGGTCTTTTGTACTTATCCTTGCATAAAAAAATTTTCTCATACAGGTTTATCCTTTCAAGTGTCATTTTCTCTTTCAATAAGTATACTATCATTTTGCAATATTTCAAATATGAAATTGTTTAATTTTTGAAAGAAAATAACTTTTAAAAAGTAAGTATGTCAAAAAGTAGACTTTTTGACATGCTTACTTATTTTGTATTATTTGTATCTTTTATAGTTTAAATTCCTTGAGTAGCTCAAAGCAAATATAAAAGTTCAAATAGACTAATTTTCTTATACATATTATGTCTTTTAAAAAATCAAAAATATTTTACTTAACTAAAATATTTTTATCTATAGATCGAAGTTTTACTAATTCATAGTTTTTATCATATTCTTTTGTAAAAATATAGATCCAATTCATTTTTGTCTATTTATTTTAATATCTCAAAATCAACCTTGAAAAATTCTCTATTTTGTTTAATTTTATCCATATATATATCTGTTTTTAAAATTATATAATAATTTATATATTACAAAAATACTCTCCCATACAATATGTATAGGAGAGTATCTTATAATTTTATTGCTCTAAAAACATTTTTAAATCATCTTCAACGTTAGTTATTCCACCAATTCCAAAGTTTTCAATTAAAACTTTAGTAACATTTGGAGATAAGAATGCTGGTAGAGTTGGTCCTAAATGAATATTTTTAACTCCTAAGTATAATAGTGATAATAATACTATTACAGCTTTTTGCTCATACCAAGCTATGTTAAATGCTATTGGTAATTCATTTATATCTTGAAGTTCAAATACTTCTTTAAGTTTTAATGCTATTAAAGCTAATGAATAAGAGTCATTACATTGACCTGCATCTAATACTCTAGGTATTCCATTTATATCTCCTAAAGGTAATTTATTATATTTATATTTTGCACATCCTGCTGTTAATATTACAGTATCTTTTGGTAAGGCTTTTGCAAAATCAGTATAATAGTTTCTTGATTTTGCTCTTCCGTCACATCCTCCCATTACGAAGAATTTCTTTATTGCTCCTGTTTTTACTGCTTCTACAACTTTATCTGCAAGTGCAAACACTTGATTATGTGCAAATCCACCTATTATTTCTCCACTTTCAATTTCTGTTGGAGGATCACATTTTTTAGCTTGTTCTATTATTTCTGAGAAATCTTTATTATCTTCACTTATTCCTTTTATATGTCTAACTCCAGTAAATCCTGCTGCTCCAGTAGTGTATAATCTATTTTTATAGCTATCTTTTGGAGGTACTATACAGTTTGTAGTCATTAATATTGGACCATTGAAACTTTCAAACTCTTCTTTTTGCTTCCACCAAGCATTTCCGTAGTTTCCTGCAAAGTGAGAATACTTTTTAAATGCTGGATAGTAATGAGCTGGTAACATCTCTGAGTGAGTATAAACGTCAACTCCTGTTCCTTCTGTTTGCTTTAATAATAGCTCTAAATCTTTTAAGTCATGTCCTGATACAAGTATCCCTGGATTATTTCTTACACCTATATTTACTTTAGTTATCTCTGGATGACCGTAAGTTCCTGTATTTGCACTATCTAATAGCGCCATTCCATCAACTCCAACTTTACCAGTTTCTAAAGTTAATGCTATTAATTCATCAATAGTTAAACTATCATCTAAAGTTTTTGCTAATGTAGATTGCATAAATGCATTTACATCTTCATCGTCATATCCTAAAGCATTAGCATGCTTTATATATGCAGACATTCCTTTTAATCCATATATTATAAGTTCTCTTAAACTTCTTATATCTTCATCTTTAGTTGCAAGTACCCCTACCTTAGTTGACTTTTCATCTAATGCTTTAGTTATATCAGCTGATTCTTTTCCGCTTCCAAGTACAGCATCTTTTATTTTACTTAATATATTTACTTTAGCATCCATTTCTACATTTGAACTTGCATTCCATAATGCTGCTTCTGATAAATTCTTTTTATTACTTAATTTAGATAATAAAGACTCTTTAGTAGCTAAAGTTTCTTTAACTCTTTCATAAAATACAGCATCATCAAAGTTTGCATTTGTTATTGTAGTAAATAAGTTTATAGTTATTAAATGATTAACTTTTCCACTCACTTTTTTACCTTCTGCTCTAAGTCTTGTTGTAACTTCTGATAATCCTTTTGTTGTATATATTAATAAATCTTGCATTCTAGCTAAATCTGGTGACTTACCACATACTCCGAATTTTGTACATCCCGTGCATCCTGCTGTCTCTTGACATTGGAAACAAAACATTTTATTTTCCATCTGTATATCTCCTTTAAATGTGTATTTTATTTACTCTTTTTAAGTTAAAAAATAATATCTTTTATAATTGCTTAATCAATATAACTAAATTATATATAAAATAATCTAGTTGTTCTGTAACGCTCGTTACGAATTTAATTTTGATAAAACTTCTTCTAAACTTAAACCATGTACAAAGCATGCTTGTTCTAAAGTTTCCATTGTTGCAGATGGACATCCTAAGCATCCCATACCAAATCCCATTAAAACTTCTGCTGCACCTTGTTTTATTTTTAATATTTCTCCTATTGTATAATCTTTGTTTATCATTTAATTCATCTCCTTATTATTTTTATTTAAATTAATCTTCAAATATTTCATGATCATGATGATCATCATCTATAACTACGCCCTCTAATTCAGGTATGTTTACATTATTTTTTTTAGAATAATCAATTAATGCAGATTTTACTGCTTGCTCTGCCAATACAGAACAATGCATCTTTACTGGTGGAAGACCGTCAAGAGCTTGTGCAACTGCTTTATTAGTTAACTTTAATGCCTCCTGTATAGTTTTTCCTTTTATCATTTCTGTCGCCATTGATGAGCTAGCTATTGCTGATCCACATCCAAATGTTTTGAATTTAACATCCTTTATTATATCATCTTCTATATCAAGATACATTCTCATAATATCTCCACATTTTGCATTTCCAACTTCACCTATACCACTTGCATTCTCTATCTCTCCTACATTTTTAGGATTCATAAAGTGTTCCATAACTTTATCACTATATTGCATTGTAATTACTCCTTTTAATTAATCTTTATAACTTTCATAAATTATCATTTTTATGAAAGTTTTTTTAATCTATATATACTTACGTTCTAATTTTTCTAAAACAGATATACATCTGTCTTTTTCTTGTAAATTATTTGCTTCGTATTCTCTACATTCTTTGTCTATTAAATTTAAGACTTCTTCATTAAGTTCTCTTTGTGCAAATTTATATATAACCCTATCTTCTTTGTCGATGTGTCTTTCTAATAAGTGTGTATATGATATAGCATTTGATATTACATCTAGTTTAGCCTCTTCATCTCCTGACTTTAATCTAACTAAAGCCTGTTCCAAATCTCTCATATATAACCTTCCAAAATCATGCTCCACAAGCATTCCTTGTTTTACAAACTTTTCTGCAATTTCACCTATATGTTCTATCATCTTATTAAAAAGTATATCTTCTTCTTTTTTATGATGATGTCTATCTGCATAATTTGATATAAAATCAATTATTGAATTAAAATCATCATAATTTACATCTTCTCCTTTTAAGATCCTAAAACTTACTTTTCTAACTACTTTTAACATACGCGTTATATATCTATGTTCTTCATTCATTATTTCTATAGCATTCATATTATTTCTCCTTATAAATTAAGCTCTACTTTTTTATGCTTATATAATACTCTCCATCATTCTTTTCGATATATTCAAAATCACTATTTACTTCGTTGACAAAAGCTTTTATCCATAAATTCCTTAAATCATAGAACACTTTAACATTTAGCCCTTTTTCTTCCCATATAACTTTATGAACACAAATTCTTCTTTTCCATTTTACAAGTTCATCTTCTAAAGTAATAATATCATTTACACTATCGCAAGGCATCCCATCTAATATATAATCATTTATGCTATTATATAATTCCTTAGCACTTGAAATACTGCGGTTTGATTTCACTTCCTTCGCAGCTTTAATACCTTGATAAATATATATTTTTTCTAACTTTGTTAATTTATTTCTGTCACTTGATAGTATAAAATATGTCCATGATGCCATTCTTCCTTCAGAGGAATGTATTTTATTTTGTAACCAACCATGTATATTGCTTGTATCTATAATTTCTTCTAAATTTTTATTTGATAATTTAGCTCCATGTTTTAAATTAATTTCATGTTCTATATTTTCTATATCTAAGCACTCTTCTTTTGCCAATTTAATAATTTCATCCTCTAAATTCTCAAACCATAAAATTTTATTAAATAGCCAATAATGTATTTTGCCTAAAAATAAACTCATTTTTATTTCTCCTTTTTAATGTGTATTTTATATACCCTTTTAAAAGTATTATTTAACTTAAATTCATTGCATCAGTATCAATGATTACCATATCTCAAGTATATAACAATATTTTTAAATTTTATGTACCATACGTTACAATTTTATAAATAAATAATAAAAACTTAATTTTTGACACTGTATTTATAACTATATAATTTATATAATAATATGCCATAAATAAAAATTTACTGACTATAACTTTAAAATATTAATTTATTTATAAAATCATGTTATTTTTCAACTCTATTGGCAATCATATTATTGACTAATGAAAAAGGAGTGATTTATATGGATTATCCAATGTTTTGTTATCAATGTGAACAAACAGCAGGTGGGAAAGGTTGTACTAAGATAGGGGTTTGTGGTAAAACTCCAGAAATAGCAGCTCTTCAAGATTTGCTTATATACCAAATCAAAGGAATAAGCTGTTATGCTAATAAGTTGATAAAAAAAGGTGAAAATATAGATAAAGATATAGTTAGCTTTGTTGAAAATTCTTTATTTACAACACTTACAAATGTTAACTTTGATGGTGATGTTCATGAAAAAATGTTAAATCAATCTCAAGAAATAAAACAAGCCTTAAGAAGCAAAGTATCAACTTGTGCAAGTTGTTTTGAGCAAGCTACATATAATTTAAGTGCTACTAGAAATCAAATGTTAGAAGATGCTAAACGTGCAGGTATAATGTATGATCAGAACTTAGATCCAGATATACGTTCTTTAAGACAAACTATAATATATGGGTTAAAAGGAATTGCTGCATATGGTCATCAAGCTAGAGAACTAGGATATTATAACAATCAAGTTGATGAGTTTTATTTTAGAGCATTAGCTGCAACTTGTGACGATAAATTAACAACAGAAGATTTAATAACATGGACTTTAAAAACAGGTGACATGAGTGTTGCTGTTATGCAAAAGCTAGACGAGGCAAACACTACTATTTACAAAAACCCAGCTCCACATAAAGTAAATATTCATATTAAAAAAGGTCCATTTATAATAGTTTCTGGACATGACTTAAAAGATTTAGAAATGCTTTTAAAACAAACGGAAGGAAAAGGAATAAATATATACACTCATGGTGAAATGATTCCTTGTCATGGATATCCAGAGCTTAATAAGTATCCTCATTTAGCAGGAAACTTTGGAGGTGCTTGGCAAGATCAACAAAAAGAATTTGATAATATTCCAGGATGTATACTAATGACTACAAACTGTCTTATGAAACCTAGAGATTCATACAAAGACAGAATATTTACAACTAGTGTAGTTGGATGGGATGGAGTAAAATATATAGGAAAAACTGAAAATGGTGAAAAAGATTTCAGTGAAATAATAGATAAATCTTTAGAACTTGGAGGATTTAAAGAAGACCAAGAACCTAAAGAAATCTTAGTTGGATTTGGTCACAATGCTACACTAAGTAATGCTCCTGCTATAATAGATGCAGTTAAGTCTGGTAAATTAAGACATTTCTTCTTAATAGGAGGATGTGATGGTGCAAGATCTGGAAGAAATTATTATACAAAATTTGCTGAACAAGTTCCAAAAGATTGTATAATACTTACTCTAGCTTGTGGTAAATATAGATTTAATAAACTAGAGTTTGGAGAAGTGGCTGGGCTTCCAAGACTTTTAGACGTAGGTCAATGTAATGATGCTTATTCAGCTGTAAGAATAGCTTTAGCTTTAGCAGATGCTTTTGATACAAATGTAAATAGCTTACCACTTTCTATAATATTATCATGGTATGAACAAAAAGCAGTTGCTGATTTATTAGCACTTTTATCATTAGGAATAAAAGGAATATATCTTGGACCTACATTACCAGCATTTTTAAGCCCAAATGTACTTCAATATTTAGTTGATACATTTGATATAAAACCTATAAGTACACCAGAAAAAGATTTAGCATCTTGTCTAGAAGTACCTATAAAATAAATAACTTAGGAATAATTACTATGTTAGATATAAATAGTAAAAATTTAAACCTAGTAAACATTAATAAATTAATAACTAAGAGATAAATATTAGTTCAAAATGAAAAATAACTACATATTTATGTAGTTATTTTTCATTAAAATATATTTTCAAAATATGTTAAATAGTTATATACGTAACCTTCGTTACAGAAATTAACTGGGAGAAAATGTATTATATACATATCAATAAACCATACATAATTATATTTATTGAAATAAAATTAAAAGATTTTTACTAAGGAGAAAACGATAAATGAAAGCTTTTGTAGACAGAGATACTTGTATAGGATGTGGCGCATGCGAAGGTATTTGCCCAGATGTATTTAGTATAGACGATGAAGGAAAATCTGTTCCTATAACTGAAGATATTACTGCGGATACGTTAGACTCAGCTCAAGACGCTAAAGAAAGCTGTCCAGTTTCAGCTATAAGTATTGATTAATACTAAAAATAAAAACAATGATTAACCAAAATATAATCATTGTTTTATTTATTTAATAAAACAATTTAAGGAGAAAGAAATGATCCATCAAAATTTAACAAGACAACACAAAGAACTTTATAAATTATTATCTGATATGAAACATCTTAGGTATAATATAGAGTCTAATGCTGACAAGATTGCATTAAACATTAATTTATTAGCAGGAAAAATAAATATTCATTTACAATCAGAGGATAAATATTTATATTCATTACTTTTAAATTCTGATAACCCAGAGGTAAGAAAAATTGCAAAAATTTTCATTACAGAAATGGGACACATATCTAAAACATTCAATGATTTTAAATTGAAATTTAATACTAAAAATAAAATTTTAAACAACATAAATGAATTTAACTTAGAATATTCTAAAATAATTGATGCTATTTCTAATAGACTTAATAAAGAAGATAAAAATTTATACATATTATTAAATACAAAAAAAGATACGCACCTATAATTAGATGTGTATCCTTTTTTGTATTTAATAATTAGCCTTTTATGAGAGTATTGCTTAATAACTAAATGGATCTTCCCACCATAAATAGCTATATATAATTTTAATATTTCTATTAATATTATACTTTTACCAATACATTAAATAATTTAGCATTAGTTAAAGCTTTTACTCCATAATCTGTATTAGCTTCTAATGCAACTATATCACCTTTATTTATTACAACTTCATCATCCTCATTGTATAAAATCTTAACACTCCCTTCTATCATTACAAACAACGTTTCCATTTCATAATATTCTTTATCTATATCTTCTCCACTAGCAAAAGAAAAAAATCTTATTTCTATATTATCATTATCTATTAATGCTTTACTTGCTATTGTATTTCCTGTATGACTTATAATATCAGTCATGGAAATAGCTTCAAAGGGTTTTATATTTCTTAAAAACTTCATAGTTTAATCCTCCTTAACAACGACTAAAAGCATCTTCATGTCTTCCTTTGCAGTTACTTGGTGTGGTATATTAGCTGGCATCACTACTAATTGTCCTTTTTTTGCTTCGATTGTTTCTTCTCCTATTTTTACACTAGCAACACCTTGATGAATATATATTAAAGCATCTCCTTTAGCTGCATGAGGACCCACTCCTTCTCCTTTTCCAAACGCTAGTACCGTTATTCCTACTCCCTTTTTCTGAGCCATAGTTACAGTTTCTATTTGTCCTTCTTTACAACTTACTAAACTATCGAAGTCTATTGATTTTGATTTTTCTATATTTCTTATTAATTCTTGCATTTTATTTTCTCCTTATCCTGTTTGTTATTTATAATAATTAAATTTAATTTATTAAATATATTATCTCTTTTTTATATTTGACAAATTCATCAGAATTTATATCTCTATTACCAATACTTTCTTTATCCAATATTATTTCCTTAGCAACTCCAGTTGGTCTTTTTTTTAATACTATAATCCTATTAGCAACAGTTATTGCTTCATCAATTTCATGTGTTATAAATAAAATTGATTTTTTACTTTTATTCCATAATTTTATTAAAGTATTTAGCATTTCTATTCTTAAGTTATAATCTAAGGATTTAAAGGGTTCATCCATTAATAGTAAATCACAATCATAGTTAAAGCCTCTAGCTATTGCGCATCTTTGTCTCATTCCACCGCTTAAAGTGTCTGGATATGACTTTTCAAAGTTCTTTAATCCTACTTCTTCTATTATTCTTAAAGCATGTACTTCTTTTGAATTATCATTTACTATTTTTACATTTTCAAGAACATTCATCCAAGGTAATAATCTATCTTCTTGAAATACATATCCTATAGTAGGTTTTGATGTATGAATTTGTCCTTCGTACTTTTTTACTATTCCTGAAATTATATTTAAAAGTGTGGATTTTCCACATCCTGATGGCCCTATAATAGCCACTATTTCATTTTTTTCGATATTTAAATTTAAATTTTCTATGACTTTAAGTTTATCAAAGCTCTTAGTTAAATTTTCTATCTTTAAAAGCATATCTATCACCTTTTACCTTTTTATTAAACATATAATAGATAACATTATTAGTTATATAAAATAATATTACTATTATTATCGTCCAAGCAAATACATATTCTGTTTCTATATTTACTCTTGAGTTCGTAAGTTCTCCACCAATTCCATTATTACAACTTAACACCTCTCCCATAACTATTATCTTCCATCCAAGACCTATTACTACTTGTAAAGCTCCTTGAAAATAAGGAATTATTGAAGGTATTATTATTTTTTTTAACATCTTAGTCTTAGAAAAACAATATATTTCTCCCATTTCTACTAGTTGATGATCTATATTTTTTATACTTTCCACTAAATTGATTATTACTAATGGAAGTGTAGATATTACTGCTATAAATATACTCGCCTTACCATCAAGTCCAAACCAAATTATTGCTAAAACTAGCCACGATATTGGAGGTACTGATTGCATAAATCCAATTATAGGTGTTAGCAATAGTTCTATTTTTTTATTGCAACCTATAATTATTCCTAAAGCACTTCCAAGAGAAATTGATATAGCTAAAGCTATAATCAATCTCTTAGCTGTTATAAATATATTTACTAAAATTTCTTTTGTCGTAAATATATCAACTAATGCTCTTAATACTTCATTTATGCTAGGAACAATTATTGGAGAATATATATTTGACATAAACTCCCATAATATCAAAATAAATATTATGGATATTAATCTATATTTATTTTGTACTATAATAGAATTCTTCACCTGGAACATTACCTCCAATTGTGCTTGGATCAAATTCAAATAATAGTTTGTAGAAACTGTCTAAACTCTCTTTAGAATCTTTTCCATCTTTGTACATTAATCCTAATCTAGGCATAGATTTTATAACTATTTCTTTATTCAATCCAAAATGTTTTTCTCCTAATTCTCCAGCTACCTCTGGATTTTCAATTAAATAATTTAATGCCTTTTCATATTCTTTTTCAAATTTTTTCATAACCTCTTCATTTTCTTTTATAAATGTAGTTGTAGCTCCTATTCCCGCATTAGGGAAGTTTTTTTCTTCTCCCATTAATTTCTTCCACTCTGTATCATAGCTAAAAGCTATTCTTGCATTTTTATTTCCAGCTAAAGCATTAGTTACTTGCGGTTCTAAGCTTACTCCATGTTCAATTTTTCCTGCTTTTAAAAGTTGTGTTATCTCACTTGGAGTGCTATATTTTATCTCTACATCTTTACCTACTTTTACTCCATTTTTTTCTAAAAAGTATTGAGCAAATATATCTGCTGGAGATGACTTTAATGGTACATATATTGTTTTACCTTTTAAATCTGACCACTCTTTTATATTTTTATCTGTAGTTATAAAGTATACAACTCCCCAAGTGTTTACATTAGTTAACTTTATATCTATACCTTTATTATGAAGTTTAGCTCCTACTGTAAGTGGAAGTGCAAACATATCATGTTTATTATCTTGGGTCATTGCTATCAATTGTTCTGGAGAATTCCAATAATCTAAATTTAGTTCTACATTATCACCCATTACACCCGTTTCTATCATTTGTAGTATAGGTAATGTTGGTGGTGCCTTTGGTACTCCTAAATTTATGCTTGTTTTTTTAGTTTCAGTCTTCTCAACTGGCGTTGATTTGCTACTACAACCTACTACTACCAAACTAAGTATGCATAAGCATATTGTTAAAAATTTCTTTTTCATTTTTTATCCTCCAATAAAATATTTAATTAAACATATTTACTATCTATATTTTTATAAATAAGCTGTAAAAGTTTCTATTAATTCATCATTATTTTTATTCATATTACTATCAAAATATAAATCTAGAATAGGTACATTTATACAACTCTTATATTTATCTCTAATTATTTTTAAGATTGTAGCTGTATTTTCATACATAGAACTTACCAAAATCACTCCATCAACATTATTTACAGTAAGTAATTTACCTAGTCTATATCTTCCTGCTCCACCTTGATACAGAGGTAATTTGTCTTCTAGTTTTTCTAGCATAAAATCTATATCTTTATTAAATGGAGATTCACTTTCTAATATTGAATTAATAATTTCAAATAATGACTTACCTTCTTTTAATAAATTTATATATTTCTTATTTCTTTTATTTTTTTTGGTACTAAAATCTTTCCATAATACATATAAAACTTCTGATAAAGGTTGCTTTATAATTGTATTATTTTCCTTTAATTTTTCTAATTTATTATTAGTAAGGTAGTCTTTATAGACAACTAGTGGCTCTCCTATAATTAATAACTTTTTCTTATTGTTATCTTTTTTAATATTTAATTTTATTTGTTTAGCTAAATTCTCAAAATTCACATTAGATAAATCATTTATTTCTAAATAATTTATTAATTTGTTTAAGTATAATTGACTCTCATTATCATCAAGTAGGGTAAGTAAATCTCCAATAATTATAGCTTTAAAGAATTCTAATCCAAATAATTTATCTCCTAGTAAATCCTCTATAAAAGGTGAATCTAGATTAAGATTTTTATCTATTTCTAAAGCTTTATCTCTTATAAGCTTTCCATATTGTCCAAAAGTCTCACTACCCTCATTAGTTGGTAAATATAGAGTATATTCTTTATCACTATCTTTTACTTTATTAATTACCTCTGCTATTAATGATGTAAGAGAAAAATACTCTTTGCTCATTGAAAATTGTTTGCCATATTCAATAGATTTTTCATTTACTTCATCTAATATAGTTACATTTTTGCCTTGTTTTTCTAAGAAAACTTTAAATATATTACTATATGGATACACATTAGGGATTAATACTTCATTATTAACTTTATTTTCTATGATAATTTCTTCTTTGTTTTCATTTCTAGAAACATTATTATTTAAAGAGTGAACAAAAGCCTCTACCCTAGTTATAACCCCAACTTTAGATGAATGCTCATCTACCTCTATATGAAGATATGGCTTATCTCCTATTTCTTTTTTAAAATAATGACTAAGTATAGTATCGGGCCCACATCCATGATTTGTAATATATATAGGATATAAATTTTTATTGGCTTTTATTATTTCTACACCTGTTAAAGTATGTTGACCAAAAGGCCAGTACATATTTTCGTACTCTTTCTTTATTTTTATTTCTCCTGCTTCAAGATGAGATAAATAAAGTACTTTATATCCAAGCTGTTTTAACTTTTTCTCTATTCCCATATTTAAAATTGGATCCACTATATTATATACTCTACTTAGAATTACAAATACTTTTTCATCTTCATCAATATTTTTTAATACTTCTGACCCTAAATTTTCTAAGTGTTTTTCATAATCAATAAATTTCTTCATTCCAAGCATTACTGCCTTAGTAGTTTCAAGTTTATTTTTACCTAATTGCGCCCCTATAGATAATAAGGTTTTAATCATATATTCCTTGCCAAAATTAAAAGATATAGTTGGACATATTAATTCAACATTTCTTTCTTTTAAATTAAAGACATTGTCTATTATCTTTGGTGAAGTTTGCATATAAACGCAGGAATAGTCTTCTCTAACAGTAGAACCTGCATGTTTCATAGTGTGTAAATGAGGTAAGAAAATATAGTCAACATTTTTTTCTAATAATGACGCTACATGCCCATTTATTAATTTTACAGGTAAGCATGTTTCTTCAAATGAATGTTCTTGACTTAATCTTATTATCTCTTCATTACTTATATCTGAGAGAATAACATTGTATCCTAGATTTCTAAATATAGCATTAAATAAAGGAAACATCTTATTTATAAATAGTACCCTTGGTATTCCAACCGTTTTTTTATTAGGATCTAAATTTTTATCATATCCATCTAAAAACTGTTTTTTATCTTCCTTTTCTAAATAATCATTAGTATTATCTTTTTTTAATTCTACTATTTTTCTTTTACTCTCTTCTTTCGTTAAAACAGCTACTCCTAATGCTCCTGTTACACTAAAAAAGTTTGGAACTATTATTTCTTTGTTCAATATACTTCTAAAAGCATTAACAACAGCTTGGTTGTAAGCTATCCCACCTTGTAAAAATATTGTTTCACCTATCTTTTTATTACCAACTACTCTATTTAAGTAATTTTTTACTATAGAATAAGCAAGCCCTGCAGATATATTTTCTACACTTTCACCTTCAGCTATTGCCTTGCCTATATTGCCTTCAATAAATACTGTACACCTATCACCTAAATTACTTGGGTCATCTCCTTGTAATGCTAAATCTCCAAAATCGGATAATTCTATTCCAAGCTTTTTTATTTGCTCTTCTATAAAAGCTCCCGTTCCTGCTGCACAAATTTTATTCATCTCAAAATCTTTTATAACTGCATTATCTATACTTATATACTTAGAGTCCTGACCACCTATTTCAAATATTGTATCTATATTGTCATTTGCTATTACTGAACCTTTTGCTTGAGCTGTAATTTCATTGACCACTACATCTGCATTTACTAATTTTGCTATATACTCTCTTGCAGAACCTGTTGTTCCTATTCCTTTAATTTTAAAATTCGCTCCTAACCTTTCTTTTAATATTTCTATAGAACTTTCCACAACTTCTTTAGGTTTACCCATAGTTTTTGTGTATATATAATCAATTACTTCATTTTCATCATTTACTACAACGAGATTTGTACTAGTCGATCCTATATCAATACCTAAGTATCCTTCTTTAGAATCTTTGCCTGTACATTTATGCTTGTTTAAACTATCTTTTTGTCCAAATTTATCTAATTTCTTATATATAGATTTGGATTTATTCATGCATTTTATTTTTTTACTTTTAGATAACGTATCATATTTTATAGTTAAATTCTTTTTAGTAGCAGCTTTACATGCCCCAAAACATGATATATATTCAAAATTTTCATCTATTATAATATCTTTGTCTTCAATGCTCAAAACTTCTTTTAAAGCCCTTAAAACACCAATATTATTTATAACTCCCCCTGTTAAAATTACAGGAGTTGTTACACTATTTTTTTGGATAACATTTGCCTTATAGTTTCTAACAAGGGCATAGCACAACCCTAATAATATATCTTCTATCTTAGTTCCATCTTGCTGGTGATGAATCATATCTGTTTTTGAAAATACACTACACCTTCCTGCTATTCGAGGTATTTTAGTAGCCTTTTCTATATATGATGATATATTTTTTATATCTACAGATAATCTAGATGCTTGTTCCTCTAAAAAAGAACCTGTCCCTGATGCACAGCTACTATTCATAAAAAATTTAATATTAGAATTATTAGTACTATCAATATTAGTTATAAACTTTGTTTCCTGTGCACCCAATTCTATAATAGATTTAATATCTTTATTTTTATAAATAGATCCTTCTACCAATGCAATACTATTATTAATATAATAATTTTTACTTATATCAATCCTAGATGCTAAACTTCCTGTTATACCCAATATTAATTCTTCATTAGTATCTGATTTAATTTTATTTATTAATTCATTGTAGTATTTTTCTATATTTCCTTTGTGAAAGTTATATCCTTTTTCAATTACTTCATCTTCGCTATTTGTATAAATATATTTAAATGTCGAATATCCTATATCTATCCCTAATTTATTCATATTTCACCTCTTATTGAAATTAATTATCGTTTACCATTGATATTGATTATAGTATAATGTCAGTAATAAATCAGTCTCACATGAGACACTTATGGAGGTTTTATGAGAAATTTAATAAAAGATTTAAAAAAATCATCCCTTTTTGAAAATAAATCTAATGAAGAACTAGAAAACTTAATTAATTCTATAAATTATAAAATCATTAAGTTAAAAAAAAACGAGACAGTTTTTGATGTATTTACCTTGACTAATTCTATTGGTTTAGTTTTATCTGGTGAATTAACAGTCGAAAAAATTTTACCTTGCGGAAAGCTTATAGTTTTATTTAATAAATTATCTGGTGAGATTTTTGGAGAAGTTGCAGTATTTTCAAATGCAAACGAATACCCTTGCAATGTTATAGCTAAAACTGAGTGTAAAGTTATTTTATTTACTAGAGAAGAATTATTTAAACTTATTACACTTGATAATATAGTTCTAAACAACTTTTTATATTTAATATCTAGTAAGGCATATTATTTAAATTCAAAAGTAGAATCTTTATCCTTCACTTCAGTAAGACAAAAAATTGCACATTCTCTTATACGAGATTTTAATGTTTGCAAGAATAATGATTTTGTAAAATTACCTTTTTCAAAGAAAGTTTGGTCGGATAATTTAAATATATCTAGAGCATCTCTATATCGCGAACTAGATTCATTATGTAGTGATTCAATTATCACTATTTCTGATACTTCTATAATTAAGATTTTAGATTTTGATAGATTAAATTCAGTTTTATTGGAATAAGTTTTTTACTAAGCTAGATTTATAATACATTCTAATACCTTTGCCAATTTCTAGCTTACAAAGTATTATTCAATTAATAATTTGAACTTACTTATTTATCCTACTGTACTAGACTTTATACGGGGTATAACCATATGCTTGTAAAATTACCTTAACGTTATAAGTCCACATTTTCGTGATGCTACCCTTATTGTTATTTATCTTACTAATCTAATTAAAACAAAAAAAGAGTTCCATATCTAAAAATAGATTATAGAGCTCTTTTTATTAGTATTTTGTTAAAAATATAAAACTTTATTTAAGTCCTAATAATACAATTAAATTTACAAATTTTCAATGCTTTCATGTCTCCAACGACTTTGTCAGTTGCTCAAAAGATGTAGGGTAATCCCTCCATCTTTAGTTTGAAAACACCTAATACTAATTGATACTTAAATATTTCATTTTAACAGATATAAATCTTAATAAATAATTCATCAAGCAAAATGTAGCTATATAATAACATGTAAAAATAATTATACTATTAATAGTCATTACGCTCTGAAAAACTAGTAAAATACAAGTAATTATGTAAAACAGTAATTGCAAACTATAATAAGAATCCTTTATAACCTTCATATTCCCGTTGTTTATAGTGTAAATAATAATTTTATTTTTATATGATGTTAAACTATATATAAAAAGAGTTAATGGTATTATAATTGCTGAAATCACAAGGAATGTATACTCTATTTGAATCCCTCCTAAATAATTGTTTATTTAATTATAGCAGAACTTACAGCTAAAAATGCTCACGATACCATATTTGATATTCATACAACAAAATAACCACAAAAATATCTATTTTAGTGGTTATTTTGTTAAACTCTAAGTATATATAAACTAGGTATTCTTTAAAAAGTTTAAGTTAAAATCAATAATTATTTTACGAAGGGGTCAAAATTAATGAAAAAGATAATTACAGCTATTTTACTATGTATGTTTTGTATTTGTATAAGTGGATGTAGTAAGGATAATCAAAAAACAACTTGGAATATGAGATCTATTCAAGATAATAATGGAGAAGTTATTTATTGTTCAAATAAAAGTAAAGATGCTTTTCCAAATGCTATTGTCAAGGATATTATCTGCATTTTACAAGGTTCTTCTGTAATTATTACAGATAAAAGTAGCGATAATAAATGGATTGGAAACTGTACAAAAATGGATTCTTCTCAAGATATTTACGAAGTAATATTTGATAATAATAAAAAAGGTATTTTGAGTAAAAGCATTACTAAATATGAAGATAAAACAAAGGAGAATACATTGGTCATTTCCTGCGAGGGCTATACATTGTATTTTACTGAAAATACAGATGAAACAAATTGAGATTAAATTAGTAATTACTATATAATATAGGTAAATTTGAATTTTAAAAGGGGAATTGTAAATTGGTAGAATATAAAAATAGAGAAGAGTTAATTTTAGAAATTTCAAATCGTTCAAAATTATTCATAGGAGAATTTAATAGTATTAATGAAAAAGATAAAGATAAATTAATTGATGGAGTAGATAAAACCCCAGCTCAAATGATTGCTTATCAATTAGGATGGATGAATCTTATTCTTGATTGGGAAAGTAAAGAGCAGCAGGGGATTGCTGTTATAACCCCAACCCCAGGCTATAAATGGAATAATCTTGGTGGTTTATATGAAAGTTTCTATAAAAAATATGATGCATATACTCTAGCAGAATTATGTGATATGTTTGTAGAAACAGAAAATAAAATTATACAATTAATAAATACATATACAGATACCGAATTGTTTCAACAAGGAGGAAGAAAGTGGTCATCATCAACACCTTCAAATTGGCCAATATGGAAGTGGATTCATATAAATACTGTTGCACCTTTCAAGTCATTTAGGACAAAAATACGAAAGTGGAAAAAGCTGCAACAATGATAAAGTTATCTTTAAATGTATTTTTAGAGAATAGTATTTCTTAGGAATGTCCAAGAAAGCATCTGTTTTAATGGGAGCTTATGAAACTATGAATTCTGCTATAATTAAATTAACAATTGTATAAAATTATTTTAATTAATCGAGAGGATGAAGAAAATGTTTATTACCATTTCCAACTGCTGTGATGAGCAGGAGTTTTTAAATTCAGTTCGATTAAACGGTTTGCTTAAGTACAATATGAAGCAAACAAACGGTAAATTACAAGTTCCAAATGTGGAGTTTGTAAATGTAGCTCGCAACGAAAAAGGCGTTATTATTGGAGGTATCTCTGGTTCTACCTATCTTTCATCCTTGGAAATAGAGGCCCTTTGGGTGCAAGAAACTTACAGGGGACAAAATATAGCCTCGCGTTTGTTGGAAGAAATAGAACATAGGTCAAAAGAATCTGGCTGTCAGCTCGCCCATCTGACTACGTATTCCTTTCAAGCTCCACTTTTTTATCAAAAGCATGGGTATGTTATCTGCGGAGAAATCAATGGATTTCCCGATGATATAAGACTATATACATTGAAGAAGCAACTGTGATATACATCTTAAAGACGAAGGCACTAAATTCTAATTTATATATTGTAAAATAGCCAATAAACTTTAGTAATAATTAAATTAGTCTCAAAGTTTTACTTTAGAGACTAGTTATGTATTTTACATAAAGTTAATACCATTAGAATTTATTTATTTGGATTCTAATGGTATTTTTACTAGATATATTTTTTTATTATTTTTAGATTTTTTCTTGTTTTTATATGAGCTAGTAAATCTTCTAACATCAAGTAATGCAAAAAATAAACCAATTACCCCATTATAATACCTAATTTATCTCCTACTAATATACCGGTTGTAAGGCAAAATATTCCATCAAATTTAAAAAATATGTTAAATCTCTTTAGCGTTTTTTCACTCATTGTATCCCATACACTTCGATTACAATAATTTACTTTTTTTGTTTGTGCATTTTTTCTATATTATTTATTCTTTCTTCTTTTTTATCCTTTGATCTTCATTTATTCTTTCAATACCTTCTTTTAAATAAATCTTAGCATCATTAAGTTCTTGTTTCATTTCTTCCTTAGTTTTAACCATTTTAAAATCTCCTATAAGTAAATTTATCTAAATTATATCAATCATACAACTAAAGTATAATTATTTCTAATTAAGTATAAATTTGTAATTAAAGTATAGGCAATCCTAAAATTTCACTTTAAGGATTAGAACAAAGTTAAAGCTCTTAAAATCCAAATAAATGGATTTTAAGGGCATTTCTACTACTTCTCTTTAAGTAAGTTTTAGTGTAATATTTTTTATATTTCACCCCCAAATAAACCTATCTCAATCCAATTTCAACAATTTTCATTTGAACTTTTATATAATTTAAACTGGTCTTTGAAAATTTCAGAATTTGAGATTTAAGTTTGAATGGAGGAAATTTAGAAATGAGTAAGCATACATGGAAACTAATAGATTGGATTATAGGAGGAATTGGACTTATATTTATAATATCCGAACCTTCAAATTTTTTTGAACCAAATCTATACGAACCAAGTCTATATAGTAGCCCCTATAATATTCCTCAAAGGATAGTAGGTTTATTTTTGATATATTGCTTTTTATCAGTAATATACTGGGTAATAAATAAAAAAATAAATATGGTAGTTCATTATAGTATAATAATAGCCATATATATAGCAATTACTATACTATATGTTATTGCAGTTCAATCAGGTATCTAAAAAACATAATAAGAATTTTAATATTATTTTCTTTAAACTTTTTCAATTTACTTTCAATAAAATCGAAAAGTGGGTAGATTTTATATGGTTCCTAATAAATTAAATTTAAACTTAAGTGCTTCAAAATATATGAAAGATGCAGGTATATACTTTGCTATATTATAGTAATTTATCATATGCTTTATATGGTGTTATAATCTTTATATTTAAGAATAATATATTAAAACTTGTAAAAGATCCTAAAAAAAATGATATAAAAATCATTAATACCCTTAGTGTTAGTTATATATTAATAGGGTTAATTTCAAGCATAATCTATATTGATGGAATATATTTATTAATTATTGTATTAGGCTTTCCTTGGGTTTTAATTAAATATTATAAGTCATAGGCATCTTAATTTATTAAGATGTCTTTTTTACATAAATCTAATGCCTTTATAATCCAAATAAATGGATTCTAAAGGCATTTTTACTATTAAAACAAGTTTTTAAGGATTAGTTGCTTATAATCAAAATCGTTAACCGTAATGTAAGACATATAGTTGCTAAAGATGCGCATATATTAATAAATTTATTCAGTTTTAAATCTGATTTAAATATTTTAATAAGTATAAAGTAAATTAAAATACCTATAGCTCCACCTAGCGTATTATTAATTAAATCTGTTATATCAGATGCTCCTAATCCAAATATAAATTGTGTTACTTCAAATAACAAACTTACTCCAAATATAGTAAGTATTTTTTTTTTGCAAAACTCCAATCCCACTTTAACATACATATATAACAACCTAAAGGTATAAATGCAATTACGTTCTCTATTAACTCTTTGGTATAAAGCTTGCCATTTGATATTACAGAACTTCCATAAGGGACTAAGTTAATACTTCTTTCCCCAGAAACTGCTACACCCATTTTAAATACTATTAAAAAGGTTAGTATAAACAAATATATTATCAATAAAATACTCGTTACCTTATAACTGTTGTTGTTTTTACTTATTTCCATTTTACTTCCCCCTAAATACTTTATCTAAATTTAATAGTAAGTTATATAAAATAAAAAAACTAGTAAAAACTCTTATACTATTAAAAAATTTATTTAAATTACCTATTCTAATTTAAATAAATAGTCTTAAAATTTCTTAGCAATGATCACAAAAGTATCTGTTATTGTGAACACACTTAAATTAAAAGTTCTGATATGATTTAATTAGAAAATGTTTCAAGATGAATTATAAAAATGCTAGGGGGATAATTATGTTTAAGATTATAGAAATACATGATATTGAGGTTAAGTCTAATGTTGCTGATTGCATATTAAGAAAACTGCCTGAGTGGTTTGATATTGAAGAGTCTATAGTTGAATATGTAGAAGGTGTAAAAGATACTAAATTTTATGTAGCTTATGACGTAGAAAAACCTATTGGATTTATAAGTATAAAGCATAACAATGAGTACACATCAGAAATATATGTTATAGGAGTATTAAAAGAATATCAATGTAAGCATGTGGGAAAATCATTAGTTGAGGTTTCTAATAACACATTAGCCAGCAAAGGTACTAAATTTCTTCAAGTTAAAACACTAGGACCATCAAATCCAAATAAGTACTATGCAGCTACAAGGAAGTTCTATAAAAGTGTTGGTTTTTACCCATTGGAAGAAATAAAAGAACTTTGGGATGAAATAAATATATGTTTAATAATGATAAAAAATATTTAATTAGAAAGTAACCATAAATATAAAAAACTGTTCAATAAAATATCTGTTTTAGTGAACAAATCCTAAATTTAAAGGTATTATATAATTAAGTTATCAAATTAAAAAATAAATAACAAAGTAGGGGTAGAAAATATGAATAGAAGAGGGACTGGAACAATATTTTGTTTAATATCAGCAATATTATTTTCAACAAGGTATATAAGTGCAGCAATTTTTAGTTCGAATGTTTCTTCTTGGGATGCAGAACTATTTTCACATATGTTAAGTTATGTAGGGAATACTCTTACAACACTAAGTATAGTTTCTTTAGTTGTAGGTATTGCATATTTATTAGCAGCAGAAATACTAGAAGAAAAAATAAGAAATAGTAAACACTAACTTCATTTGATTTATAAAAAGAGGGTGAAAATTTAACTCTCTTTTTATGTTCACAAAAGCATATGATTTTATGTGCAGTTTCTTATATTAAAACAACAAATCTTAAAATTTCACTTCTAGTTATCTTAAAATAAAGTTAATGCCCTTAAAATCTAAATAACTATATTTTAAGGGCATCTTTACTACAAGTCTTTAACCAAGTTTAGAAATAGCTATAAACTAATTTATTTTACATTTTAGGTATCAATTCAAAAATAAATGTGATATATTTGTAATATAAAGATACAAATATATCACATTCAAAGGGGTTTTATTATGAAAAAAACAATACACAAACATTCATATTTCCTAGGATTTTTAGGGTTTTTAGGATTTTCAGGGGTAAATAATGACCCTATATTCTTTCTAAACTTTGCTTTCTTTGGTTGTTTTGCTTATTTTTGGTGGTTTAAACTAGGATTAACTGAAGATGAACGATTAATTGCAGATAGATATAAAGCAGGTTCAATTTCTTTTAGGATATGTTTTTCAATAGCATTTTTATTAAGTCTTTTTATTGGTCAATTTTCTTTAGACTTTGAATTGCTTTATAAAATTCAATTAATTATACTATCACTTACTTTTGCAATATCTGTAAATTTATGGGCATATTTAACTTACAAATTTGATTTAGAGGACTAAAAATATTATGACAAATTATATAAGTAATTTAAAAAAATATCGACAATTAAAAGAGCTAACACAGGAAGAGTTGGCTATTAAAGTTAATGTTAGAAGAGAAACCATAGCTCGTTTAGAAAATGCTAAATATAATCCTTCACTTGAACTAGCTGTGAGAATATCTAGGGAATTAGATACCCCAATTGAAAGTCTATTCATTTTTGAACTTTAACAATTGATAGTTACTTACGATAAAGTTAATGACCTTAGAATCTAAAAAACGGAGTCTAAGGTCATTTTTTCTAATTATCTTTAAACAAGTTTTTAAGGATTAGTTATTTACTTTAAATTTTAGTCATACTATAAAAACCAATGTGATATATATGTAATATATAGATATAAATAAGTCACATTAGTTAAGGGATATTTTTGTATGTATGAGTATAAATTTATAGAAGTGCCATTAAAGAAAGGTTTTAAAGTTAAATCTGGAGATACTTTTGAAGCATGTAAGTCTATTATTCATGATGAATCTAAAAATGGATGGAGATTAAAGCAAATTGTCATTCCTGCAAATGAAAATACAGGATTTTCAGCTCCAGGTGTAGCAGCTCCATATTGCTATCAAATTGTTTTTGAAAAAAGGAAATAAATTAAATACTTCATTTACATTTTGTAAGTCAATTATAAATACAACTTTATTTTTACATAAAATAAGGATTATAAAATCTTTCTCAAATTTTATAATCCTTTTAAATTATGATATTTTAAAATAATATAATAGACATAATAAAAGCTACAATTGCAGTAATTAATCCAACACCTAATGCCATTGCCCATTGCTGATACGGTCTTTTACCATATTCAATATATTTCTCATTACCCTCTAGCGTCCTTCCCTCTAAAAATGCGTTTAACTCTTTGTACGTTTTTACATCATTATTCTTTTTATGTCTCTCAACTTTACTCGCATAATACATTGATACTAACCATATTAAAATAAATATTAAAAATCCCATATTTTTCCCAAAAATCTTCATAAGTGGAACAACTAATATAATATCTGCTATAAGAAGTATAGTAAAAATCTTACCATCCTTTTCAAATTTAGAAATCTCTTCTTTTTTTATTTCCTTTTTCATTTCTTCAAGGTCTCCTTTAACTAATATATCAAGAGATACATTAAAAAGAGAACTTAATAACAATAAGCTTTTCATATCTGGATAATTTTTATCATTCTCCCAATTTGAAATAGTTTGGCGAGATACAAATATCCTCTCAGCTAATGCCTCTTGTGAAAGCTTTCTATCTGTCCTATATTTCTTTATTTGTTTTCCAATCTCCATCTAATTACCTCCTGTACTATTATCCTATAACCTTAAATTAATTTTAGCTATCAAACCTCTTTGATATTACCTATTTTTAGTATGTAAAAAGCTTTTGACACCTCTCAAAGTGTGTAATTATAAATATCCTACCAAACTTATAATTATTTTATATCATTTTAGGGACTAGTTACATATTTAGAAAACAATAAGTACTATTTTCTATCTATACTTTTCATAAGGAGCAGGTATTTTTACTAGTAACCTTTAAACAAGTTTTTAAGAACTAGATGCAATTTTAAGTATATACATTTATTATAAAACTAAAGGGAGGTCATTGATTTGTTGTTAGATATAGCATTTACTCTGTCAGGTGCATTATTTTTATTATCTAGTGTATTTTTTATTTTTAAAGGCAAGGCATCAGTTTTGATACAAGGATATTCTATTATTTCTAAAAATCACAGAGAATTATATGATGAGCTTAAATTAAGTAAAGATTATGGTTTTATACTTTTTAGATACGGATTAATATTTTTAATTGGAGCACTTGGTTATATTTTTATTTCTGAATTAATTTTATGGTTATGCTTTGTTATTTGGATTATATACTTTGTAAAAAACCTTGTTACTTTTAATTTTGATAACTATAAAATAAATAAGTCTTGCTAGTTAGTAAGATAATGTTAAAGCCCTTAAAATCGAATTAAATAGATTTTAAGGGCTTTTTTACTACAACTCTTTAAACAAGTTTTTAAAGAATAGTATTTTTCAAGAATGACTTCGAAAACACCTATCTTAATAGCCATATTAATATTTTAAATATGCTATAATTTTAATATTATGTCCAATTTATTTGATAGTAGGAGGTATCATATGATTGATAATACTATTTATTTAATAGACCAATTCATAAATACAATAGCTCAAATTTTATTATTTAGCAGTATTCCATTTTTATGGTATTTTATTTCAAAAAGAAGTTTTAAGGGAATATTTAAATTTTTAGGATTTAAAAAAACTAATAAGCAAAATTATTTTCAAGCTTTTAAAATAACTGGTTTAGCATATGTTTTTTCATTTTCTACTATAGTTATCAGCAAGTTAATTCAGGGAGATATGTCTTTAACTCCTATAGCTGGTTCGTATGATAGAGGATTTATTATTTTTACTATATCTTTAGTTCTATTTGGCATAAAGACTGGTCTTAGTGAAGAGATACTTTTTAGAGGATTTTTAGGAAAAAGGTTAATATTTAAGTTTGGATTTTTAAAAGGAAATTTATTACAAACTGGAATTTTTATGATTGTTCATGTATCTACATTTGGTAAATCGCCTACTTTAGAGTTTATTCTTGGACTTATAAACTCTGCTATTATTGGATTTACATTTGGATACATAATGGATAAAAAATCAAATGGAAGTATTTTACCAGTTATAATTTGTCATGGAATTGTGAACGTTACTTCTGCAATTCTAATAAATATAATATAAAAAAGCATATATTTTTTATATTAAAACAACAATTCTTAAAATTTCAATTTAGAAACTAGTTATAAATTTTACATAAAGTTAATGCCCTTAGACCTCAAATAAATGGCTTTTAATGGCTTTTTTACTACAACTCTTTAAACAAGTTTTTAGAGAATAGTTTAAGTTTATTTAAAAAATACTTTTACTTATATCCTAAAATTTATAAATAACTAAGATACAATAATAATTAATGATGATTTAATTATAGGGGGAAAAACAATGAAAAATAAATGAACTAAAAGTAATAATACCATTAAATTAACATTACTTCTCATATTCTTTATTGGGGTTTGGTTTACTGCTAGCGTATTAGAAGCAACCTTTGTTTGGTTTATTACAATTAATTTAATAGCAATATACCTGATTATTAAAAATAAATCTACTACATCTAAAGATTTTATTTTAGGTATTATTTTCGGTATTTTGTGTATGCCATCAAGTCCTATAATGGGAATTTCCACTATTATCCCTTTTATTGCATCTATTGGAATCTTCAAGAAAAGTAAAAATACTGTTCATATTTTCGATAATAATAAAAAAAGCATATTAGTATCAGTAATCTTAATATTGGGAGTTGGGATGATACTTGGTGCAATAAATGTATTTTTTGCAATAGGCAGCATACCAATAAATCCAGGTTTTAAAATACAATATGTATTTAATGCTTTACGTGCTGGAATATTTGAAGAAATATTTTTTAGATTATTCTTCTTTGCTATGTGTGTTTATATTACTAATGATTCTAAATTTTCAAAGATTCAAAATCTATTATGTTATTTGATAATGATTCTTCCACATACATTGATACATTTCAATCTTAGTACATTTAATCTTCCAAGTGTTGTAATGTTATCGGTATTATTTGGGTTACCTTTTGCATCAATGTTAAGAAAATTAAATTTAATATCTGCAATTGGTACACATTCAATAGTTGATATTATTCGTTTTTGTACTTTTGGTATATAGTTAACTCTATTAAAAAAATAATAAAATCTCTTAGTATAACTTGTCCTAAAATTTCCGTTTAAGTACTAGTTATGTATTTCGAATAAAGCTAATACCATTAGAATCCAAATAAATGAATTTTAAGGACATTTTTATGGCTACTCTTTCAACAAGTTTTTAGAGAATAGTTGTATAATAGATATATAATTCAAATTTATAATTTGGTGGTGATAAAATGAGTAGGATTTTTAAAAATTTTAAAAAATACTTAATTATAATACCAATCTACACTATATATATAATTGTTTTTGAATTAATACTAGGATGTAGTTTTGGCGATATTTGGGATGACTTGCTTGATAAATATGGCATAAAAAAAAATATAAAAAGTTATAAGCTAGTTTAGGTTAGTTAAACAAGTCTTAAAATTTAGGTTTAGGGAATAGTTATATCAAAAATGAGTGTAATTGTTTAAATTACTTAATCCTAATAATTACACTCATTCCTACGTTATTAAAACTTTATTTATTTAATAATTTATAACCATTTCTCTAGTTTCTTTTAAATTATTAAGTATGTTAACTATCTAATTAACATACTTATACTTACTCATTTTTACTTTTTAATAAATAGTTTTTCTTAAAAGCAAAGTGCTTTGTCATTGAAACGGTCCCATGAAATGATATTAAAAATACTAGTAAAAAGGTAGCCTCCCAATCAAGCAGAGTCCCTAAAATAATTATAATAAATAATAAAATACAAGATTTTATACAACTCTTGTATTGAAAATCATAGTAACTACTATCTATTACTTTTAATGAATCCTCCCACAACATACCTTGTGTTATCCAATAAGATACTTGATTTTTTTTATAACATCTATAATTATAAATCAAGTATATAGGAACAAAAACTGCACTTACTATAATATACGTACTCATAAATTCCCCCTTCAAATTTAATGAATTTCTTCACGACACATATTTATTTTAGCTTTTCTATAGCATATTCTAAACCATTACTTATATGCTTTCAATAAGCTTTTAGATAACTCGTTTAGCTCATTTAATTGATAATCTATATCCTTCTAATGTATTGGTATATTTAATTTTATAGAATAGTTTATATTATAAGATTAAAAGTTATATATTTCTAACATTAATAGTTGAAAAACATTTTCATAAGTGATATATTTATAACATATTAAGTTATAAATATATCACTTATAAAGGGGGACGACTATATGTCTAATAGTCAATTTACTATCAAATCACAACTTACTTTGGATATTTTCACAATGATCTTTATTTTACTAAGTGCAATATTTGATCTTTACTTTAACTCACAATATTCAAATTATGTAACATTAGCATGGGGTAGATGTCTATTGGTTATGTTAGTTTTACAATTAAAATTCAAGGGGATTAATGATGAATTGTCTGAAACTATATTATCAAAAGTAAATAAAATGAGTATGAATTTTATATTTGTATCTATAGCCTTAATTGGTATGTTTGCTACAACACCTCGTACTTCTTATATTTTTAAATCTGTTAATAGTCTTGGATTAGTAATTATAATAACTTTGCTATTACTTACAATTTTTAGGTTATTATCATATATATACTATGATAGAAAGGGACTTTATAATTAAATGCCTATTTTAAAAACAAATATTAAAGAGTATAGAGAAAAAGCTCTTATTAAACAAAATGAATTAGCTAAATTGGTTGGAGTAAGACGTGAGACTATAGTTCATTTAGAGAATGGTCGATATAATCCATCTCTTAAGTTAGCTATGGATATCGCAAAAGTCTTTAATACTTCAGTTGAAAATTTATTCGAATTTGTTGATGAAGAAGAATAAGTAAACTTAAATAAAAAAGGAATTGTACAACAATTTGTTGTACAATTCCTTTTTAAATTTGTAATTCAGTTTCTTTTACAATCTGTTTAACAATTTATATTTAAACAATTGAAATAACTGTGTTTGCCTTTTATTTTCTAGTTCCTTCTTTTTCTATCTTTTCTAAAGCTTTTGCAGGCACATCCTCTTTGTTAACTGTACTTTCACCCAGAGAGATTGTTTTACTAGCACTTATCTTAATGTAAGCCCCTGGTGCATAATAATCCTTTGCAGTACCTTGTTTAGCAAAATTAAAATCCCTTTTATTTCCTTCTTTATCATATCCAATTAAATTATACTCTTTTCCCTTTATTTCTTTTTTACCTTCATCATCTACTAACCAAGAATCTTTATTTACTTCATCTGTTGGTACTTGTGTATAATAAGTTTCTGATGCAACATATCTATTATTATAATATCCTTTTGCCCAAAGTGCTCCACCTACAATTATTGCTACGGCGATTAAAATTCCTAATGTTTTTTTCATATTCTACCTCCTAAAATTCAAGTTCTTTTTTTCTAAATATAATCATTGAAACTATTACTGGTATTACCATGTATAGTATAATTTCTATTATTGAAGTTATATTAAAACTTCCTTTTGTAATATAGTTTAGCTTTTCTATAGCTAATAATGTTGTAAACATATGCTCAGTTAAATTTCCTACTAAATCTACTACAAACTGTTGAGAAAGTATAAGATTTAATATCATCCCTACTGTTCCTGATCCTAACAATACAAATGATATTGTTCCATACATTGCATTTTGATAATGATAAACTAATATTGTAGATATACCTACATATACAATAATCTTTAGTATTCCTGTTGCTGCTCCAAGAGTCAGTTCTAAAAACTGTTCGTGCGTAAGAGTAAGTCCTAAAATCTTTGGTACAGCTATTACAAGTACACCTAACAATACACCCGAAATCACTGACAATATTACCGTTTCTATTGCTTTTGTTAATATAATTTTATTTCTATCAATACCATACCCTATAGCTATTTGCATTGCTTTACTTTTAAAATCATCTGAATATATTGATAAAAATATTGGTATTCCTACTACTAAAGGATAGAATCCTAAAAACATATCTGTTTTTGAAAGATATCCTCCTCCATCTAAATTTGGAGTATATATTATAAATACCATCGTAAGGAATAATCCTAAAAAAGTTGCTACCGTGTATATTAAAGATTTCTTACGACTCATTCTATTTAAATCTGCTATTAAATAATTTAACATTTCTTCGCCCCCTCTACTAATTCAAAGTAGTAATCTTCTAACGTCTTTGTAGATGATTTTTCTTGTAAAATTTCTATTTTGTTTTCCTTTAAAATCTTCTTTGTTCTCTCAATATCACTTACTTTAATCTCTATAGTATCTGCTTCACTTTCCAAATTGTTTTTATCTATTTCTTTAAGTATTTTTCCTTCATGAACAATACCAAATCTATTTGCAGTATGTTCTAATTCTCCAAGAATATGAGAAGATACTATTATTGTCATTTTATACTCTTCATTTAACTTCTTTATTAAGTTTCTAATATCAGCTATCCCCTGTGGATCTAATCCATTTGTAGGTTCGTCTAATATTAGTATTTCTGGGTTACCAAGTATCGCATTTGCTATTCCTAATCTTTGCTTCATTCCCATAGAAAAGTTTTTATATTTTGCTTTTGTTTCATGTAAGTTTACTATTTTTAATACTCTATCAATTTCTCCTTTATCCTTGATTCCTTTTAATTGTCTATAATAGTTTAGGTTTTCTCTAGCATCTAAATAATCAAAGAAGTTTTTCCCTATGAAAAACCCGATTTTTTTCCTATTTGCAAGCAATTCATTTTTATCTTTACTACCTTTTATTGATAATTCTCCACTACTAAATTCTGATAATCCTAATATAACTTTAAATATAGTTGTTTTACCTGCTCCATTTTTTCCTACAAGCCCATATATTTCACCACTATTTACACTTAAACTTAAGTCTTTAGTGACATGAAATTTGCCATAATATTTATTAATATTTTTTAACTTTATCATATTCTCTCCTTTTCTTTATCCGTGCTTTATTTAACTCTATTTTATACATCCATTCTTAACTAAAAATAAATCCAACCTTAAATAAACCTTACTTTTTTAAAATTCATATAAAAATCAGTAAAAATTCAGAGCTAACCTATAAGAAACATCTTTTATAGCTCATATAGATAAAAATAAGGCAAGTTATATCAGATATAACTTGCCTTATTTTTATCTATATAGTTTTAATTACATTCCTAACTTTTCCTAATCAAATCTTTCAACACTACCCTTGTATATAAATTCTGTGTGTTTACACTCAGGGCACACATGTATATTAAATATTAAATGCTCTTCAACATCAAATAATGTTTTAAATAATCCCCTATCATTTTCCCTAGACTCAAATCTATACTCCTTTAAAAACTTCATTTCAGTATTACACCTTAAACAATTCATAAATACCCCTCCAAATATAATTCTTCTTATTATTAATTATATTCTATTTAATTATATTAGTTAAATTAAAATTTATATTTGAATATAATTATAATTCATGTTATAGTTAGTTGTACATACAAATGACTTTTTTATTTGTATCTGATTTTCTAATAAAAATAAGACATTTAAATTTTAAATTAACATTGGAGGTTTTTTTATGAAAATTAAAATAGGTGATTACTTAATTAAAAGACTACACGAATTAAACGTAGATTGTGTATATGGAGTTCCCGGTGACTATAATTTGGGATTTTTAGATTTAATAGAAGATTCAAAAGATGTTAAGTGGGTTGGTAACTGTAATGAGTTAAATGCTGCTTATGCAGCAGATGGATATGCAAGAATAAAAGGTATGGGAGCTATAGTTACTACATTTGGAGTTGGCGAACTTAGTGCTATAAACGGTGTAGCCGGTTCATTTACTGAAAATGTTCCAGTTATCAAAATAGTTGGTTCTCCATCAGCAAATGTTCAAAATACTAGATCTCTTGTCCATCACTCAACAGGAGAAGGTGATTTTAGTACTTTTAGTAGAATGTTTAAAGAAATAACTGTAGCTCAAACTTTTATAAATGAATTTAATGCTGCTTCTGAAATAGATAGAGTTCTTACAACTGCGTATCAATTTAAAAGACCTGGATACATAGAGCTACCCGTAGATATAGTAAGTTCAGAAATAGATGTAGATATGAAGCCTCTTAACTTAGAGTTAAAAAGCAATGAAGAAACTTTAAGTAAATTTATAAAAACTGTAGAAAAATTAATATCTAACTCAAAAAATCAAATGATTTTAGCTGACTATAAAGTTTTAAGAACTAAAACACAAGCAGAAGTTGAAAATTTAATTAATAGTGCTAAAATTCCAGTAAGTACATTGAGTATGGGTAAAACTTCTATTTGTGAAGAAAATCCATATTTTGCAGGCGTTTATACTGGTGAATTAAGCTCTAATCAACTGAAAAATATTATAAAATCTACAGATTTAGCTATATTAATAGGAGTTAAGTTAACGGACTCAACAACAGCTGGATTTAGTTATATAAATGAAGATATGATTCACATAGAAATTGATATTGCATCTGCTAGAATAGGAAAAGAAGTGTTTACTGGAATATATATAAAAGATGTTATAAACGCTCTTGCTAACTCAGGTATACATTATTTTAACGAAAACAATGTAGTTAAAGAGCCTAGTAAAAAATTTATACCAACTGATGCTGATATAACACAAAATAGATATTTTGAACAATTACAAGATTTCTTTAAGGAAGGAGATGTAGTTGTTGCAGAACAAGGAACATCTTACTTCGGTGCCAGTACTGTTAATATGCCAAAAGGAAGTACATTTATTGGACAACCTTTATGGGGGTCAATAGGATATACAGTTCCTGCTGTTTTAGGTACACAAATGGCTGATATAAGCAGAAGAAATATACTTTTAGTTGGAGATGGTTCATTCCAACTTACAGCCCAAGAAGTTTCAACTATGATTAGACAGAATCTAAATATTGTATTATTTGTTGTAAATAATGATGGTTATACAGTAGAAAGAGTTATTCATGGTCCAAGAAGAGAGTACAATGATGTCCAAATGTGGAAATATCATATGTTACCAGAAGTTTTCTCTGCAAATAATGAAAACAAACCATTAGTTTTTAATGTTAAAACAGAACAAGAACTTGCTAATGCAATGAATAAAATTAATGAAAATCCAAATAAATTATCTTTTGTAGAGGTTCATATGGGTATCGATGATGTTCCAACATTATTAGGTAATCTTGCAAAAATATTTGTTGATCAAAATGGATATTAAAAATTAATATTTTAAATATTGGAAATCCTAAGATATATCAATTTATATATCTTAGGATTTTATTATATTTATAAGTAATAAATTTATGATTTAAAAGCTAGAATTATTGTAAATTTTAGTATATTGTTATATTAATATATAAATTTCATAAAGAAAAACGGAGGACAATATGATAGAGAATGATTTTTCTAGTTGCTTATTTTTTACAACAACTAGATTACAAAAAATATCTTATAAAATAGCCGAAGATGAGTTTAAAAAATTAGGAATGTCACCTTCATATGTGTACATACTTTTGGGAGTACATCTTCAGCCTGGTATAACACAAAAAGAGTTGTGCAAAGAACTCCATCTAATGCCATCTACATTAACTAGACTTATGGATAAGTTAATTTTAAAAGGTTTAGTAGAGAAAAAACAAAATGGCAAAAACTCACATATTTATTTAACTAATGAAGGAAAAGAAATGCATAGTGATATCGAGAAACTTAGATTAAAACTACATGATCGTTATAAGAAAATATTGGGAGAAGAAGAATATCAACATCTAATTAAATTGACAAATGAATCAGCAAAATTATTAGAATCGGGATATTAATAAATGTTTATAATACAAAAAGGAATTGAATAACAATTTGTTGTTCAATTCCTTTTTGTATTTGTATTTCAATGTGTTAAATAATTTGTTTTATAATTTGTATCTTAACACTTGAAATTTCTATATTGTACTAATTTATCTACCAAAACATATCCATTTCTCTTTTGTGATCTATGTCTTCTTTTTCTTCTAATTTATATTCAACAATCTTATTGTCTAAAGTTCCTTTAAAAAACTTATATGAAGTTGCTTTAATAGTTTCAACATCATCTTTATCAAGCGTTATCATAACTGCATCTTCAAACGCCTTTTCCATATATTTATTCTTAAAATCAATATCTTTAAAATCCATTTTGACTCTTCTTAAAGTGCCTTTAGTAAATATACTTTCATCGGGAATAAAGATCTCTATCTTATTCTCTTTCGTATCAGATATAGTTTTTGGCTCAATAATTACCTTGTCATTTATGATGATTTCTTCTTTATTTTCACAATCATTTTCATCATAAGTAATCGCAACTTCTTCTAGCTCTATACCCGGAATTTCTTTTATAATTTCATCCTTTGTAAAGTACTTACGCTTGTCTAAATCTTTAATGTAAAAATCAATAGAATCAACTTTTCGTCCTACTTTATTTTCTTTTATATCTATTTCAAAGTATCCAGTCTCATTAAGCTCTTTTATTGCTGGAAGTATTACTCTTCTCTTAAAATCATTGTATTTGCTATATTTATCCTCTAGCATTAATAGTTCTTTAATTTCATCCAATTTATAGTTTATAGTATCTTTTGTCCCACTCCAAAGTCTCAATAAATCATAAAATCGTTGAGCGTAAGAATTGTTTAAAGATAGCCAAATCTGCACATTGACAGGTGTATATCCCATTTTTAAGTATTCTTTTAATAAGTTATGTATTTTCTCTGATGCTTCAATATTGAATATCCCTAATTCGTCGTCATACTCATACCCATTTATAAATCCATATGCTCCCCATAAATTACCTTTTTTATTTTTCTTTTCTTCCTTGAAATATATAGGTTTCTTTCTTAGATCTTCTAATACTTCTAAAACCCCTTTAACTGTGTTTTTTTGCTTGAATTTAATTATGTCTTTAAATTCAGAGTGGCTAATTGAGCAAGTTAACACTCCATCTGATTTTTTTTGAAGTTTATACAACATAGATAAAAATACTCTGTTTTCAATTAAACTTAAGCTATACCTAGCTTTCACCAGCATATTGTTTTTCATCAATATACGATTACTTTCTAATTCTTCTATCAGATTCACGTTTACTATCCCCCTTTAAACTAATTCTAGTTATAGAGTAACAAATGGTTTTTACTACGTCAACAATTTTAATTTTGTCGTTTTTATGCTCCCTAATACGTCGTAGTTAATCCCTGATTTGTCGTCTTTAATCCCTAATACGTCGTAGTTATGTCCCTGATTTGTCGCTTTAAATCCCTAATACGTCGTAATAAATCCCTAATTTGTCGCTTTTAAACTTCTTATCCTTAGTGTTTTCAATGGATTGAGCTATGTCTAAATACTATTAAATACTATTAAATACTTTTATAAATACTAAGTAAAGACTAGTAAAGGTCATTTTTCTGTTCTAATCTGTCCTATTAAAAATAAATCCCTGATTTGTCGCTTTTAAAAATACAGATTGAATTTACTAAAACTTATATATAAAGTTATTTAAGAATAAAACATAATAACTTTACAAATTAACCAACTGGTTATTACAGTTTCATTTTGAAACTTCCTATTTGTCCTATTAATAAAATAAGTCCCTGATTTGTCGCTTTTAAAAAATATAAACGTATCTGTATTTAATTAAAATTTAGGAATTATTGTTGATTTACTCAATTTTACTTTAATTTGAATTTCCCATTTGTCCTATTTCAATAAAACAAATCCCTAATTTGTCGCTTTTAAAATTCAATTCATATATGTCGTAAACATACACTCATAAACGTGGGGCATTACACAAAAAAGACAGATTTCTCTGCCTTTTCATATTTATATAATCATTTAACTACAATTGTCTATTAGATTTAATTCATCTACCAAAATGTATCCATTTCTCTCTTATGATCTAGATCCTCTTTTTCTTCTAGCTTATATTCAACAATCTTATTATCCAAAGTTCCTTTGAAAAACTTGTATGAAGTTGCTTTAATAGTCTCAACATCATCTCTATCAAGAGTTATCATAACTGCGTCATCGAAAGCTCTTTCCATATATTCATTCTTAAAATCAATATCTTTAAAATCTTTCTTAAAACTTCTTAAAGTCCCCTTAGTAAATATAGTTTCATCAGGAACAAAGTGATCAAGTTTTTTAGGTTTTTCTTTTAAAAGACTTTCTTCTGCAGTGTCACACGCATCATCACTAGAAGTAAGTGCAACGTCTTCAAGTACGATATTAGGAATTTCTTTTATAATTTCATCTTTATTGAAATATTTTCTCTTGTCCAAATCTTTAACGTAGAAATCAATAGATTCAACTTTTCTACCTACTTTGTTTTCTTTTATCTCTATTTCAAAATATCCAGTTTCATTAAGTTCCTTTATTGCTGGAAGTATAACCCTTCTCTTAAAATCTCCATATAAATTATATTTCTCATCTATTTGAAGAAGGTCTTTTAACTCCGATACTTCATAGTTTATAACTTGTTTAGTTCCACTCCAAACCCTTAGTAAATCATACAACCTTTGAGCATAGTAATTATTCATTCCAAGTTTAACAATTAAATTAATCGGTGTGTGGCCTTCCCTTTTGTCATAATAATTTTGGATTAAAGTATATATTTCTTCTGTAGCCTTTACTATAAAAGTATCTCTATCTTCATCATAAGTTGAACCATTTATAAGCCCGAATCTATGCCATTTATATTTATCCTTATCTTTTATCTTTTCAGCAATTAAGATTTCCTTTAATCTAAGTGATTCCAATAAATCACTTACTCCTTTTATAGTTTTATCTTTCTCTTTGCCTATTAAATTTCTAAGTTCATTCCTATGAATTTCACAACTTAAAATACCATCTTTTTCCTTTTGAAATTTATATAATAAAAGTTCAAACACTCTATTTTGAACCAATGTTAAGTTGTACTTAGCTTTAACCAAAGAATTGTGTTTCATTAACACTTTTATATCTTCATCCGTTCCAAAACGACTCCTTAACTCTTCTCTATCCATTTTCCACCTCTTATATTTTGATTATATTATAAATAATACTATAATCACTCAACTATGACAATTATTTTAAAATTGTCATAGTTAGACTTCCTAAATGTCATAATTAACTTCCCATTTGTCATACTAAGTTTCCCAAATGTCATAGTTGAACTTCCTATTTGTCATATTAAACTTCCCAAATGTCATAGTTCGCTTCCCATTTGTCATATTTAGAGTCCTAAACTTAAGCAATTCCAATACTTACATATATGTCTAAATACTATAAATACTATTAAATACTTTCTTAAATACTAGTAAATACTAGTAAAGGTCATTTTTCTTTTCTTTTCTGTTCTATTTTTTTACATATAAACGACTTGCACTAAAAAATATTTAAATTGAAATAAATATTAAAACTATTTTTTAAATGGATTAGTATAAATAATAAGGGGGGGATAGATATGATAGAAGGAATTATATGTTTAATTATGTCAGTTATATTTTTTATTTACTCATTATTTGCATTTAAACAAAAGGGTCCATTATTAACAAGTATGTATTACATTTCAAATGCTGAAGATCGAGCCAAAATGAAAACCAAAAAAGAATATCATCTTGTTGCTAAGACATACTTATTGCTATCAATAGCTCTTTTGCTTGTAGCACTTGGAGAAATATTTAAAATACAATGGACTTTTACAGCTGCAATTATAGTGATAATTTTTACTGTTATTTATACGTTTGTTGTTTCAGCAAAAAATACGATTAAAAAGTAGATATATACAAAATAATTAAAAATTACGTTTAAAAGGCGATTATTTTGTATAAGCTAACTAGATTATGTATTTTAGATAAAATGCCCTTAGAATCCAAATAAATGGATTTTAAGGGCATTTCTGCATAAGTATTCCATCTTATTTTTTTATATACTCCATAATGAAAAATTCACCGGTACCCAGATAAGTTTCTTGATGTTTTCTATCAATCACTTTAAAACCTTGAGATTCATAGCATCTAATAGCCCTTTTATTCCAACTTCGAACTTCTAATATAATTGGTTTACTGGGATACCTTTTTTTACATTCATCTAAAGCCATACTAACTATTTGTTTGCCTATTCCAATCCCACAATATTCTGGCTTAACACCTATACCAAAGAATACAGATTCTCCCTCATCTAGTAAATTTACAAATCCAACAAGATTATTCTTACTGTCTGCATATCCAATGAAATTTTCTCTTTTCTCTTTTTTACATAATGATATTTGTTTTTTTATAATCTCATCCCATGAAGGCAAATTGTATATACTATAATCCCCTTCGTATTTCCATGGAGTTATTTCTTTAGCTAATTCTTCAGTAAACTTAACTGGATTTAAATTCATAGAAATCCCCCTAATGTAATTTTCAATAAATTGTATACTAGCAATTAGCAAAAATCCATATTGATATGAAATTTAAAACTTAATATCATCTCTCAAAAATGTAAGAAATGTTTAAGCTTAGTGTCAGGCTATTTTAAGATGAACCAGGTATAATGAGTTTATCAAATAAAACAGGTCAAGAGGAGGAGTTACACATGACAATATTATTAGGAAGTTTAATCATAGCTCCATTTGTATTAGCTGTAGGGGCTGCATTAGTAAGTAGTGAGTTAGAAGTTGCAAATCAACAATAAATTTTGTATTGAAAGAACATAGAAAAACATATTTAATTAGAGTTTTAAAATAATTAATTTCTATATAGATAAATATTTTGTTAACTAGCTATGTAACAATGTTTAAAGTTAAATTAGTACGTGAAAATCAATAAAAATTCAATTTTAATAAATATTTTGTTAACTAGCTAATTAACATGCTTTAAATGA
>NZ_JAWDJM010000111.1:0-14239 GCF_032465715.1 Paraclostridium sp. MRS3W1
GATATTAACTATAGAGTTTTAAATATTAAAACTTATTAATTTGTATGGAGGATGAATTTATGAAAAAAGGTATGATTCCAATAGCATTAGGTACAGCAGTTACTACAGCAGGAATTGTTTTAGATGTTAAGCAAAACAAGCATGATAAATTTGATAAAAAAGATTACAAAAACATGGCAGGTGCTCTTTTAGTAGGAGCAGGAGTTGCACATATAGTACTTGGAGGAATAGATAGAGCAAGATATTAAAAATAAAACTGTAGAACATTATGTTCTACAGTTTTATTTTTAAAATAATTTTAGTACATTGTAATATAGGCATCAGATTTAATATATAATTAATATAAATACGTATTTAAATTAGGAGGGGGATATTTTGACTTGTAAAATTAAAATTGTAAAAGAGCAAGGTCAGAAAATTAACAAATGGTCTGGAGGAATCACAAATCAATTGTATATATATCCTGAAAATTCTTCGTATGAAAATAGAAATTTTAAATGGAGAATAAGCTCAGCAACTGTTGAAGCAGAAGAGTCAGAATTTACGAAACTTCCAAATATACAAAGAAAAATAATGGTTTTAGATGGTGGTTTACTATTAAAGCATCAAAATCACTATGACAAAAAGCTTGAAAAGTTTGATATAGATAGCTTTAGTGGGGATTGGGATACTACAAGTTATGGAAAAGCTACAGACTTTAACTTGATGACAAGTGAAGATTGTAGTGGTGAATTAAGATACATAAATGTAAAATCAGAAATAATTTTAGAACCTAAAATGAATTTAAATGATAGTTTCTACAGATATGAATTTAATTGTTTTTACAGTTTAAATGGAAGCTTTAAAATTAAATTAGATAATGGTAATACGCTTGAAGTAGAACAAGGTGATTTAGCTATAGTAAAATTTAAAAAAGGATTTAAAGGAAAATTAATTTTAATAAATAGTCAAGAAGAAGAATTAGATATAATTGAAAGTATAGTTTATTACTAAATGTAAAAAGTATAATTGTATGTATACAATTATACTTTTTAGTTTTTTGGACTTGTTATAATTGATGGAAGATAAATACTTTGATATTATTGTAATAAATATTTAAAAAGGGGTGAAAAAGTGGAAAAGCTATTAAGTGATTTAAAATATATGAAAGAGAGTTTAACTCAATTAGAAGATATAAATATTGATGAGTTAGATATGGAAAAAACCATATTGTTTATTGTGGATATGAATAATGGCTTTGCTAAAAAAGGTTCTTTATATTCAGATAGAGTAGAAAAGTTAATAAATCCAATTAAAAAACTAGGTGATTATGTAGTAAGTAAAAATTGTAAAGTTGTAGCATTTACAGATAGCCATACTAAAGAATCTATAGAGCTACAAAGTTATCAAACTCATTGTTTAAGTGATGATGAAGAAAGTGAAGTTGTTAACGAAATAAAATCTATTAGCAACATAAAAATAGTACCTAAAAATTCTACTAATGGATTTTTTTGCTTGAATGATATAAGTTTTAAAAACATTGAAAATGTTATAATTGTTGGAGACTGTACTGATATTTGTATTTACCAATTTGCAGTAACATTGAAATCTTATTTTAATCAAAATAATATTTATAAACAAATTATAGTACCAATGGATTTAGTAGATACTTACGATATACCGAAAGTACATAATGCTGAAATTATGAACATAGTATTTTTTAATAGCATGATTCAAAATGGAATTAAAGTCGTAAAAAACATAATATATAAATAAAATTAATATGTCTTAATTTTATTAAGACCTATTAATTTTGTTAAATTTCAGAATTTATTGAAAAAAGAGAAAAAATATGATAGAATAAATTCAAAGAAAGAAAAAATGCAAGTAATCAGTCATTAATTATGTTAAAAAAAACACAACTATGACGCGGAAGGGGGAACCTAAGTGATAAAGCTTAGGGAAGTTGCTTATGAATGAGAAAAATAAGATTTCTTTAGAGAGAGCATCAGAGTTAAAAGCAAGAATAGAAGATTATATAAAAATTAAAGATACAATTCCAACTGGTATTAAAAATGAAGAATCCATAAAATATAGAAAAAGAAAAATTTTAGAGGTTTTAAATGCAAAAGAAGAAGACTGGGATGATTATAAATGGCAGTTATCTAATAGAATAACTGATGTTGATATGCTTAGTAAAATTTTAAGCTTAACTGAAAAAGAAGTTGAAAATATTAAAAATGTTCAAAGTAAATTTAGATGGGCTATTTCTCCATACTATCTAAGCTTAATAGATCCTAATAATCCATATGATGCAATAAAATTAATGTCAATTCCATCTAGTGTAGAACTAGACGAATCAATAAGTGATTTAGATCCTATGGGAGAAGAATTCACCAATCCAGCAGGTAGTATAACTAGAAGATATCCAGATCGATTAATTATAAATGTTACAAATGAGTGTGCTATGTACTGTAGACATTGTCAAAGAAGAAGAAATATTGGGCAAGAAGATTGCCAAAAAAGTAAAGAAGTATTAAGAGAGTCTATAAATTATATTAAAGAAAATACGGAAATAAGAGATGTACTTATAACTGGTGGAGATCCACTCACACTTAATGATGATATGTTAGAATGGATAATTAGTGAAATAAGAAAAATTGATCATATAGATTATATAAGATTAGGAAGTAGAACTTTAGTAACTATGCCACAAAGAATCACTGATGAATTTTGCAATATGATAAAGAAGTATCATCCTATATATATAAATACACATTTTAACCACCCAATGGAAATAACAAAAGAAACTAAAGAAGCATGCGAAAAATTAGCAAATAACGGAGTTCCATTAGGAAATCAAGCGGTTTTATTAAATGGAGTTAATAATGATAAATATTTAATGAGATGTTTAAATCATGAGCTTCTTAAAATAAGAGTAAAACCTTACTATATATTCCATAGTAAACATGTAAAAGGAACTACTCATTTTAATACATCTGTAGATGACGGGATGGAGATAATGGAGTATCTAAGAGGATATACATCAGGGATGGCTATTCCAACTTATATAATAAATGCTCCTAAAGGAAAAGGTAAAACACCTTTATTACCTCAATATTTAATCTCAAAGGGATCGGATTATATAATGATAAGAACCTGGGAAGGTGAAGTTGTTAAAGTAGAAGATAATAAATCTGTTAATATAAAAGATGTTATAGATAAAAGCATAATATAAAAAGGAGATGAAAATTCATCTCCTTTTTTATGCTGATTGATTTTGATTAATTTTTATAACTCTTTTAGCTATACTTGCAGAGTGGTCTGAAATTCTTTCAAGATTAGTTAATAAGTCTAAATATATTATCCCAGAGTCTATACTACAAGAATGAGTATTTAATCTGTTCATATGTTTAGCTCTATACAATTTATCTAAAGCATCAACTTCATCTTCTATTTTTAAAACGTCATTTGCAAAGTTTACACTATTTTGTTTCATTGCCTCAAGTGATAAAGTGTAGGCATCTAAAACTTTATTATATATATCCATTATTTCAGATTTTGCACTATCTGACATAACAGCTTTAAGTTTCATTGATGATTGAGCTAACTCAGCTATATTTTCTGATAAGTCTCCAACTCTTTCTATATCATTTACTGTGTGGAACAATAAATCTAGAGAAAATCTCATCTTATCATCTAAAGTTTTATTAGACAGCTTTATAAGGTAATCTAGTACTTTTCTTTGTTGTTCATCTAGTACTTTTTCTTTTTCAAATGTAGTTTTTGCATCCTCTTCAGAATGTTCAAGTAAGGCATTCATAGAACATGTAAAACTTTTTTTAGCTTTGCTACCCATTCTAAGAGCTTCTCTAACTGTATTTCCAAAAGCTATAGATGGAGTTTCTAACATTCTTTCATCTAAATACTTAGTTACATGACTATCATATTCTTCTTCTTCACCTGGCTTATCAGGTATAAGGAACATAGCTAATTTAACTATATATTTAGAGAATGGTAATAATATTATAACATTTATTAAGTTGAATAAAGTATGAGAGTTAGCTATTTGTCTAGCTGTATCAGTTGGGTCTAAATGAGTAACTATCATTGTTATAGGTTTATTTAAAACCAACATGAATAGGATAGTTCCTATTACGTTAAAACATAAATGCATTAAAGCCGCTCTTTTGGCGTTTTTGTTTGCACCAACACTTGATATAAGCGATGTAGTACAACTACCTATATTATCTCCATATAAAATTGGTAATGCACCAGCTAATGGCATTAAACCTTGAGAAGATAAAGCAATTAATATACCCATTGAAGCACTTGAACTTTGTAAGCAAGTAGTCATTGCAAAACCAGCAAGTAATGCTAATATTGGGTGTGTTGCAAGTCCTGCCAACATGTTTCTAAAGAATGCATATTCAGATAAAGGTGCAACTGCATCCTTCATAAATTCCATACCTATAAATAGTATTGCAAATCCTATAAGGATTTCTGATATATTTTTTAATTGTGGTTTAGATTTTGAACCAACCATATATAAAACAATACCTATTCCTAAAGCTATAGATGAAAATATGCTCGCGTCAAAAGATACTAACTGAGCTGTTACAGTAGTACCTATATTTGCTCCCATTATAATACCTATCGCTTGATATAGAGTCATTATTCCTGCGTTAACGAATCCAACTACCATTACAGTAGTAGCTCCACTACTTTGTATGATACCAGTTACAACAGCTCCTACTAAAACTCCCATAACTACATTACTAGTTAAAAGCTCTATAGCTTTTTCAAGTTTAGGACCTGTTGATTTTTGAAGACCTTCTCCCATTATGTTCATACCATAAAGGAATAAACCAAGACCTCCAATAAGACTTATGAATATAGACAAGATTGTTCCCTCCTCGGAAATGTTAATTTTCTTATTTTCAATTTTCTTACTTTCTTATGTACCATAATATAATACCAAAAAATTCGACAAGTTATGTTAAGAAATTGTTAAATTTAAGCTTAACAAGTTTAGATAAACATTAAGAAATTGTTAATAGTGGTGAAGTTAAAAATATGAAAATGATTTATCAAGATTATGAATCATACAATAAAAGCAAATTTTATTGAAATCATAAGTGAAACAAAATATATTTCATGTATTAATATGGACTTAACATAATCTTGAAAAAAGTTAAAAATTCTTTACAAATACTTACTATATTAAACTTAATTGTTAAATTTGAAAAAGTTCAGGCACATAAACAGTAAAGATGGTATATTAATAAATGTAAGATTTCACTGTATCGAGGATATGTATATATAGTAATACTTTTGACATAATAAAAGTGTAGAAAGCTTGGAATTAATAAATTATAAAAGAAATTGCATTCAATTTTCAGAAAATTCTTGAAAACTAGACAAAATTATTATATAATATAATTATAAAAACAGAATAATTTTATTGTAAAATTATAAGAAATTAAAAGAGGTGATAAAATGAAAGAAGTTAATGCAAAAAGAATAAGAACGGGTTATGAATTTATAATGATAACAATTGGATCATTAATTGTAGCTATGGGCCTTGAGTTGATATTGTCTCCAAATGGGATGGTGGATAGTGGTACAACTGCTTTATCAGTAATAATACATTCATTAACAGGTATTCCTATGTTTATACTATTACTTGGATTTAATATACCAATTTTACTATTTACATCAAAAACATTTGATAGAATGTTTCTATTTAAAACTTTATGGGCTAACATTTGTGCATCTACATTTTTATATTTTTTAACACCAGTTCCACCAGTAACTACATCGGAGTTGTTAATAGTAATTTATGGAGGGGTAGCACTAGGATTAGGAGCAGGAACTGTTATTAAGTTCGGAGGAGCTATAGATGGTAGTGAGATGCTAGCTGTATGGGCAAATCAGAAATTTAAAATACCGGTATCTACATTTTTAATGAGTATCAATATTATTGTTTTAGTAGTTACGGCAATAGTGCTGAGTATTGAAAGTGCGATGTTTTCTTTAATTGTAATATATATGATGACTAAGCTAGTGGATTTAATATTAGATGGATTTAACCAAGGTAGGTCTATTATAGTAATGTCTAATAAAGTTGAAGATATAGGAAATCATATTGTAAATAATTTAGGTATTTCAATAACATATTTACAAGGGTATGGAGGATATTCAGGAAATGAATCGAAAGTTATTTTATGTATAACTGATAAGTTTACTTACCCAACGTTGAAACGCAACATTTTAGATATAGATAGCAATGCTATAATCGAGACAAGTTACTTGGCAGATAGCCATAATATAGAAAAAACATCAATAGAGCATGTTATAAGAAAGAATTTACCTGGAATTAAATAAGAATTAAATAAAAAATAGACACGATGCAATATTAAAAAAGCATAGTGTCTATTTTTTATTTTAAATTTTAATTTATTTAAGGATTATTTAAGATTGAGTTTATAATGGATTAAGATTACCTAAATATAATATAACCATAACAACGAACACAATATATGGAGGTAATTATGAATAAATTAGAAATAGTAAATTTAACGAAATCATACAAATACAAAAATGCTAATGAAAATATAAACTTAGTTTTAGAAAGTGGAGTTTATGGATTGCTTGGACCAAATGGTGCAGGGAAAACAACTTTAATGAAACAAGTTGCAACATTAAAACAACCTACAAGTGGAAAAATTCTTTACAATGGAAAAGACATAAATACTTTAGATGAAAACTATAGAGCTATAGTAGGATATTTACCACAAGATTTTGATGCTTATAAAAATTTTAGTGCAAAAGACTTCTTATTATATATAGGGGCTTTAAAAGGTATGGATAAGAGAACGGCTAAAGAAAAGGCTGATAAATTGCTGAAATTAGTAGGGCTTTATGATGTAAGAAATAAAGCAATATCAAAATTCTCAGGGGGTATGAAAAGAAGAGTTGGAATAGCACAAGCTCTTTTAAATGATCCTAAAATTCTTATACTAGATGAACCAACAGCGGGGCTTGATCCTCAGGAAAGAGCAAGATTTAGAAACTTATTATCTCAAATAGGTAAAGAAACGATAGTAATACTATCAACACACATTATATCGGATATAGAATCTGTCGCTAAAGAAACTATAATGATAAAGGATGGAAAAGTATTATTACAAGGTACTCACAAAGAAATATTAGATGATATGAATGGAAAAGTTTATAGCATAAAAGTTAAAAATGAAAGTGAAGTTTATGCTATACAGAACAAATATAAAATAGTTAGTATACAACGTGGAGTAGAGGATATAGAACTTAGAGTTATAAGTGAAAATTCAATAACAGATGCTGATGCAAAGAGTATAGATCCTAGGTTTGAAGATGTATATATGTTCTATTTTGACTTAGAAGATTCAAGGGAGGTATAAATTATGACTAATATTGTAAATGCAGAATTTAAAAAGCTAATGAAGAAAAAAGGACTAATGATATTTTGGGCGTTTTCTTTATTTTTAGCATATACATGTGTCCATAGTTCGGGGTTGTCTGATGGGTATGGAGATTTATTTAGTAAATTTTATGGGTTAGCACCTTTGATGGGAATTTTAATGTTTAGTTTATTTTCTGGAAGTTTTATATTAGAATTTGAATCTAACATGGACTCAATAATTAAATCTACTAAAAATGGTAAATGCAAATTAGTTTTAGGTAAAAGCATAGCTTATGGAATAGCTGCAAGCTTATTGAATTTGTCAATTTTAGGAGTGATGAGTTTTAAAGTATTAGCTGCAAATAATTTTGGTGGATTACACATGAGTATAAAAAATATTTGGTATTTTGCAAATAGTGGGTCTAATTTAACAGTATTACAAATGTTAATGATAATGACATTAACAATAATTTTAGGATCTTTCCTATTTGCAAATGTAGGATTATGGTTATCATCTATAAGTAAAAAAGCAGTAGCTCCATTCTTTATAGGTGGATTGATAATGGGGATTCCATATATAGCTTTGATAACAAGAAATTTATATAGTGTATTTAGCGGTGCAACTAATTTAGATAAACTTGAGAAAATAGTAGGATTTACACCATTATTTGGAATGTATAGTTCAGAAATTATAAAATATGGAGTATCGCCTATAGCTTTTGTAGTATTTATAGGAATAAGTATATTAGGAAGTTATGCATTATATAGATTTACTACGAAGGCTTTTTTAACAGAAAGATAATTTGTTAAACATATAGGATCAATATAAAAACTATAAAATTATCTTTAGGAGGTAACAGATGATAACGTGGGAAGTCAAAAAATTATTTAAAAATAAATCAATAATAATATCGAGCATTATTTTATTGCTTTTATGTGGAATGATGAGTCTTATAAAACCTGAGTTAGAAACAGAAAACTCATATGTAGACGATAAAGGAAAATATACAGTAGACAACAGATCAGAAACTATTATAGCAAATGAAAAATTAAGCTATAAGATAAGAGGATTAAAAGAAATTAAATCACAAAATAGTATGAAAAATACAGATGAATTAACTAAAAAAACTAGTGATATGGCAAATTTAAAACTTGATAAGGATTCGGGAAAAGAATATAAAGATGTAAGTTTTTACAAAGTTTTTAATTATAGATTAAGCAATATGCTTGCAAGTGTTGTTATCGTTGGTATAACAATATATATTTTTTCTAATATATATACTGATGAAAAATTATCTAATGTAGACTCTATAATACTATCGAGTAAAAACAAGGCTAAATCTTTATTTTCAAAACTGTCATTATCTATAATATTGCCAGCAGTCTTATATTTAATATATGTGTTAATAATAGGTTGTATAACAATGATTCAATATGGACAACCAGCAAATGGAGCGTTACAGGCATATAGAATAGTTGATATAGTAACGTTAGTAAATCCAATTTCAATAAATGAGTATACGATTCAAAGTATATTAACAATGATGATTATATTTATAAGTACTGGAATATTTGCAAGTTTATTTTCGTTCATAACTAAAAGCTCAGTAGAATCTATAGTGGGAATTACTGTTTTCTTAGTTATAGGAAAGCTATTAACATTAATGAAGTTTTTACCTGCAAAAATAATAAATATAATTAGTTATTCAAACTATATAGATGTAATAATGCATCCAGAAATGATCATAGGAAACTATATGGGAAATATTAGCTTGTTTGGGCAAAGTATAGGGATTATAAGTTTAGTTTATATAGTATTAGGATTAATTTTATTAATGGGTATGGGATTAAATATATATGTATTTAGAAAGGTTCTAACTAAATAAACTTAAAGTAACGAGTTATAGGATTTATAAAAAATGACTAATATTTAATTATGATTAAATATTAGTCATTTTGTTTTACATACATTATTTGTAAATTAGGTTTTTTTAGGATAAAATACAATTAAATAAACGTTGTAAAAATGATATAGGAGGTTTATATGGAAAGTACAATAAAAGAAAAAAACATACTATTAGTAGATGATGAAGTAGATATATTAAAGTTATTAAGCACAGTTTTTAAAAAGGAAGGATTTAACAATATTTATACAGCAGAAACAGGGAATGAAGCTTTAGATATATTTAAAAATCAAAATATAGATATAGTAGTGTTAGATATAATGTTGCCGGATAAAGAAGGATATGATGTGTTTAAAGAAATTAGAGCCATATCTCAAGTTCCAGTTTTATTTTTATCAGCTAAGACTGAAGAGATGGATAGGCTAGTAGGGCTTGCATTGGGGGCTGATGATTATATAACAAAGCCATTTAGTCCAAAAGAAGTTGTACTTAGGGTAAAGTTAAATCTAAAGAAAAATATTATATTAAATTCAGTAAAAGAAGAACCTGAAAGTACTAAGTTAGAGTTTGGACCATTTGAAATAGATGAAGATAAAGTAGAAGTTAAAAAACATGGAAAGACTCTGGAATTAAAAGCTAAAGAATTTAAAATGTTTTTATATATGGCTAGACACTTAGAGCAAATTATAAGTAAAGAGAAATTTTGCGATGAAGTATGGGGCGATGATTTTATAGGCTATGATAACACTATAATGGTACATATAAGAAGACTTAGAGAAAAAATAGAAGATAATCCATCTAAACCTAAATATATAAAAAATATTAAAGGATTAGGGTATAAATTAACTTTAAAGGAAGATTAATATGAAGTGGAAAATAACACTAAGATATGTAGTTAGTATTATTTGTGTAGTTATGATTGTAACTATATTAAATATAATTGGAATAATAGGAGTTACACTATCGAATAAATCAAATTCTCCAGAAATTCCAGAAACTGACTTTACTAGAGAGTTTAGCAAATATATTCAGGTTGAAAGTAATAAAATAGATATAAGTAAAGAAGGAAAAAAATCTTTAGATGATAAAGGAATTTGGATACAAATTTTAGATGAAAATGGATCTCAAGTATATAAATATAATGCTCCAAAAGAATTAAATGAAAAGTATACTCCAATGGAACTTATAAATGGATATAAGTATGCAGGTGGATTACCTAACTCAGGATCAGACAATATTTTAGTTTCAAGTAAAAAAGTTGGGGATGAAGAATATACATATTTACTTGGATTTCAAAAGGGAGAAGTAGAAAAATATATAATAACATATAATCTAAAAGATTTAGCAGACACTACAATAAAAGTAATATGGATAATATTATTTATAGATTTGATAATAGCTTTAATAGTAGGATATATTTTTAGTAGAAGATTAACAAAACCTATGAAAAATATTATCAAAGGGGTAGAAAATTTAGAAGAAGGAAAATTCGATGTATACTATAAGGAAAAAGGATTGTATGTAAGTGTATATAAAAAATTAAATAAATTATCGGATACTTTAAAAAGTAATGAAATTGAAAGAAATAAATTAGATAAGTTAAAACAAGAGTGGATAGCAAATATTTCTCATGATATAAAAACACCTCTATCTTCAATAAAAGGATATGCGGAAATTTTAAGTGATGAGGATTATGATGTGGATAGGGAAGAAGCTAAAGATTACGGAGTTATAATTAATGAAAAATCAGAGTATATAAAAGAATTAGTTGATGATTTAAACTTAACTATGAAATTAAAAAGTAGTGATAGAGTTTTAAACAAAAAAGATGAAAATATAGTCAGAATTATAAAAGATTCTGTTATTCAAATTTTAAATGATCCTAGATATTCAAATAGAGATGTTGAATTTACTTCAAACAAAGACTCAATAATTAAATCAGTAGACAGTATGCTTTTTAAGCGAGTAATAAACAATCTTGTTTATAATGCATTAATTCATAACAATGATAAAGTTAAAATTAAAGTTGAAGTTGAGTATATAAGTGAAACTGAAACAATTATAAATATTGAAGATAATGGAAAAGGTATTGAAAAAAAAGATTTAGAAAGAATATTTGATAGATACTATAGAGGGACAAGTACTGGAGAGGTGCATAAAGGGTCTGGCCTTGGAATGGCAATAGCTAAAGACATTATAATTGCTCATGGGTTTGATATAGAATTGGCTAGTGAAGTTGGAGAAGGAACTAAAATTAAAATAATTATTAAATAAAAAAAGTCGATCTATATTTAGATCGACTTTTTAATACAATTAACATCCACATTTACATCTACAACAACATCTACAGCAACCACATCTAGGACAAATTTTAAAAAATAAAAAACATCTTCCACAGCATCTACATCTGCAACATAAAAAATTTCTATTTTGCATATATACACACCTCCTTATATTAATATATATAAAAGTGTAAAATATGGTGCAAAAAAATGAATAAAAATAAAAAAAGTAAAATAGTGTCAAAAAATGAAACTTGTCATATAGTAATGTATGGATATTTTATCCATACATTACTATATAGGAGCTGAAAGCATGAGCTGCAAATATAAAAAAGGATGTTCTTATAAAAAGAATTGTCAGTGCAATAATCAATGGAATCAGTGGAATCAATGTAAACCATGTAATTGCTGTAACAAATGTAATAAATGCAAGTGTAATTGTTCAAATGGATGGCAATGGGTTAAATTCCCAACTTGTAGAGATAGAAACAAAAATGATGTGTATGAAATTTTAGGGAAATTTGTATATGATTTATTATCAGACATGGATTTACCATGCGGTCACCCAGGAATAAGAGAAATAATAAGAATATTAGAAAATGGCGGACATTTTCCATGTGGGCATCCAGGTTTAGAAGAGTTAATATTAATGGCTATACTAGAAGATAACAAGGAACTATGTAAAACAGCTAAAAAGATATGTTGTAAAAAATAGTTTTTAAAAGTAAGGCCCCTTGCATTTGTGCAAGGGGCCTTTTTTATTTATTATCTATTTCCGTGAATTAGTAAAAGATATGAAGCTCCAGCTAGTTTAGGACACATAGAATTCTTAAAATTTATTTTACCGACTAATTTATTTTCTTTATAAATAAAACCATTATTATCAACATTTCCAATAGGAGCTAAGTTTGAGTTGTTTGAGTATACAAACCCATCATCATCTATACTTCCTACAATATTGTTGAAGTTATCATAAACAATGTTATTATCAACTTTTCCAACAGGGCAATTGTGATATAAATGATTATGAACTATATTGTTTGCATCCAACCTAGCTACAGGGTTACTGTTATAAGGAAAATTTATTATTTCAAACATAATTAGGACTCTCCTTTTAAAATTTAATATATTTAATTTTATTAAATTAAGATTATGGTTATGAATGAATTCTGAAAATTTAAACAAAATCGTAAGTATAGTACCATGTAATACTACTTAAGTCAGCATTAAAAAGTTCATACTCTTTGCTTAAAAAAGGTAAATAGACTTTTTTTGCTGAGTATACGCCTAAATTACCTGCGATATCTATATTTTTAAAAATTTTACTTGCAAAAACTATTCCTCTAGCATCTCTTAACTCTATATAAAAATTAAATAAGTCAGCTATAGCAAAATTTTTAAGATTTAAGATGTATCCATCTAAATATAGAGTCTCACTTGATTCTTTTAAGCTATTAACTATTAGATTTATAGTATTACTTTGAGTATCAAATTTTGTACAGTAATATAGTTCTTTAGATGTAAACTCATTTCTCACATAAAGATTATTGTAAATACTTTTATATAGGTTAAAACTAGCTAAACTGAAATAAAGATTATTTTTATTAAATTTATTGATTTGTTTACTCTCTATAGACATTGCATTTTTTAAATTTGACTTTAGGTCTAAATTAATATAGTATTCATCTGCCAAATTAGATGTATTTCTTGAAATTATTTGTAGTTCATTATTTAAAAAGTTAATGTTTCTTAAATAATTATTTATATTATTTTGGGGTAAGTTAGAGTTGTTTAGCATAACTGTTAAATAATCAAAAAAATCTTTTTGGCTACACAAATATATTCACCTCCTAGATCAACGAGATTATATAATATATGTTAAAAAATTAAGATTAGTTCTGATGTATGATATAATAAATAGCTATAAAAATTTAATTTAGTAAAATAAGGTGGTAAAATGGATAATAATTTTAGAAAATTTAATTTGAATAAATATATAACTAAAGCTCTTTTTAACATGGGATACGTAGAACCATCAAAAGTTCAGGAAGAAGTGGTACCAAAACTTTTAAATAAAGAAAATATTGTAGTTAAATCAAGAACAGGCAGTGGTAAAACAGCTAGTTTTGGAATTCCTATATGTGAGAACATAAATATTGAAAATAATAATATACAAGCATTAATAGTCGTACCAACAAGAGAATTGGCTCTTCAAGTAAAAGATGAAATTGCAAATATAGGAAGGTTAAAGAAAGTTAGATGCAGCGCTATATTTGGAAAACAGCCAATAAAAGAACAAATTTTTGAACTGAAACAGAGAGTTCATATAGTTGTAGCAACACCTGGTAGAATAATTGATCATATAAATAGAGGTACAATAAATTTAAACCAGTTAGAATATTTTATTATAGATGAGGCTGATAAAATGTTAAATAAAGGTTTTGTAGATGATATGGAATTTATATTTAATAATATTCCTATAAAGGCTACTACTGGATTATTTTCAGCGACAATAGATAAAGAAATAAGCCATATATGCGAAACGCATATGGGAAAATATAATCAAATTATTATTGATGAAAATTGCATTTATAAAAATAAAATAGAAGAAAATTTGATGTATTCTAATG
>NZ_JAWDJM010000112.1:0-565 GCF_032465715.1 Paraclostridium sp. MRS3W1
GTAAAGATGAAGCTAGACATGGAAAAGCATTCTTAGGATTATTAAATAGACATTTTGGGAAATAATATATAGAGATTGGATAAATAACTTAAATATATATCTAAAAATGTGTTTAAAGTAACATATTTTGGGTATATATTTAGGCACTAGGAAAAACGTTAACAAATTAATGATAATTAACGTGGAAAATTAAAAATTACATTAAATACAGGGAGGATTTTAAACATGAAAAAATTTGTTTGTACAGTATGCGGATATATACATGAAGGAGAAACAGCACCAGAGATTTGTCCAGTATGTAAAGTTGGAGCTGATAAGTTCGAAGAAATGAAAGGTGAAATGGTTTGGGCAGACGAGCATAGAATAGGAGTAGCTCAAGGAATAGATCCAGAAGTAATAGAAGGGTTAAGAGCTAACTTCACAGGTGAATGTACAGAAGTAGGAATGTACTTAGCAATGAGTCGTCAAGCAGACAGAGAAGGATACCCAGAAGTAGCAGAAGCATATAAAAGAATAGCATTTGAAGAAGCAGAACATGCAGCTAAATTTGCAGAGCTATTAGGAG
>NZ_JAWDJM010000113.1:0-1989 GCF_032465715.1 Paraclostridium sp. MRS3W1
CTATATAATTGTGTATATTTATGTCTTTTTCTAAAAACTTTGATATCGTTTCAATTTTCTCATATATATTAACAATGCATCCATCATATTCTAAAATAGCTTTACAATATATAAAAATCCCCCCTCAATAAATTCTTCTATAAAAATATTATATGTGCATTTTTCAATGTAATGATAGTTTTATCGCTAGTTAATATGGGTAATCTTTTTACTATACATAATTTTTAGGTGGTGGAAACATGAAAAGCATAATATCAAAAACAATAATTTTCATAGGTATGATTCCTACTGCATTTTTCTTTAAAGAATTTTTCGGAATGGATAATATGTTGATTGGAATAACAGGGTTTATGGCTGCTATTAATTTAATGGACAATGACTATACAATAAATCCTATAAAAAATACACTTAAGTTTATCATTTTGGAACTCTTAATAGGGGCTTGTGCTTTTATAGCCTCAATATCTCCTCCATTAACTTTTATATCTACTTTTTTAATTGTATTTGCTGTGGTTTATGTATTTACATATGACACTACTAAGCCTATATATATGCCCTTTGTTTTGGGATATTTGTTTATGATTTATTTTCCTATTAAATCATCCATTATGCATATTAGAATTGAAGCATTAATATTATCTGCTTTGCTTATAATGTTTGTCCAATTGATTGCTAATAAAAATAAGTTCTGGAATAAATCAAAGCAGCAGTTGTGCAAAGATATAGGATTAATAGTTGATGAAATAGACATTTTGATTGATAAAGAAAGCTTCGATGATTTCAAAAAAATTAGTTTTACTTTGGACAATGATTTAAAAAATTTATCTCAATCATTATATTCTAGAAAAGAAAAAACCTTTTTAATTTCAGATACAAGTAGACTTTATTTATGTATTACACAAACACTAGATGGTGCTAATTCTATTTTAGAAAAAATAGTTGATGATAAGAATAATATTAAAACTAATACTAATGATTTAAAAGATTTGAAATGTTTACTTTTAGATGTATTACGCTTTTTAAATAAAGAAATAAACCTAATTGATTTAAAGACTAAGGTATATACATATATATACAAATCTAAAAAAAATGAATGTGATAACTATATAGGCTATGAATTAAAGCAAAATATGACTCTTTTAGATGATATATTAAAAAATATAATAAATGGAGGATTGTCTCCTAGTGATAAAAAATATGGAGTTCCTGGCAAGGTAAAAGATATAGAGGTTATAAAGAAACGCTTTAATAGAAATTCGCTTAGATTTACTTTTGCATTTAGAATTGCTTTATGCGTTAGCTTAGGAGCTTTTATTGTTAGTTACTTTAAACTATATGAAGGCAAATGGCTAGTTTTTACTTTAGCATCAGTTATACAGCCTTACATAGAATCTAGTGAATCAAAAATGATAGATAGAATAAAGGGTACCCTTATAGGTGTCTTTATATTTGAGTTAACTTTCCATATTGTAAAAAACGTAGATGCTAAAATGTTTTTAGCCTTCGTTTGTGGTTATATAAGTAATTACTTTAAAGATTATTCTAAAAGAATGACCTTCATGACAATATTTGCATTAGGGATAGGTTCTACTCACAATAATTTTAATATATTGTCATTTGATAGGATAAAATTCATTTTAATAGGATGTATTTTAGCATTTATAGCCACTCGAGTTATTTTTCCTTATAAAATTAAAGATGTTACATTTAATTTAGTAAGTAGCTCACTTGATTTAAATAAAAAAATAGTTAATTTGTTAAAAGAGTTAAAATTTAAAGATTTATATCAATCTAAAATTGATAGCTATAATTTAAGAGAGTTAGTTTTAACTAATAGGTTAACAAATGATAAAATTAGTATAAATAATAATACAATACGTTACGATGAAATTAATAAGTTTTTATATAGTGAGCGAGTTATAATGAGTAATTTAATACTTCTAAAAAATAGTATTTCAAATGATAGAGTTAAATCATTAGATATAGGTG
>NZ_JAWDJM010000114.1:0-1303 GCF_032465715.1 Paraclostridium sp. MRS3W1
GTATAATCCCAATAATATGGTTTGGGAGTTTCTACCAGGTTCCGAAAAAATCCTGATTACAAAGAAAATGCTTAATGTATTTTCTTTGTAATCAGGATTTTTTACGTTTAAGGAAATTATACTTACTAAAAAATACGGATAACCTATGAAATTTAGCTATATCAAAATTATATGTTTTGAACGTAAAAAACTTTTTGAGCAACGGACGAAGTCGTTGGCGACATGAGCGAAGCGAATTTTTATACATTTTTACAGATTTAATATATAAAATAAATAATAAAACAAATATATATAAAGGGAGATAGATATATGAATTTTGAAAAATTACCAAAAATAGAATTACATTGCCATTTAGATGGGAGCGTAAGACCGAGCACTATAATAGAATTAGCTAACATGAAGAACATAGATATACCGTCAAAAAATATTGATGAAATAAAAAACATGATGGTCGCACCTAAGGACTGTAAGTCATTAGATGAATATTTAAAAAGATTTGAATTACCAGGACTTATAATGCAAGATGAAGATAGTTTAGAAAGAATTGCTTTTGAACTTATGGAGGATGCGTCAAAAGAAAACATAGTTTATATCGAAATAAGATTTGCACCGTTACTTCATATAAATAAAGGCTTAAATACAAAACAAGTTATAGAAAGTGTTTTAAAAGGTATAAAAAGAGCTGAGTCAATTTATGACATCAAAGGTAATTTAATATTATCATGTATGAGAACTATGAGCGTTGAAAGCAGCTATGATGTAATAGAAGCTGGAAAAGAATATTTAAACAATGGAGTTGTTGCCGTTGACTTATGCTCAAGTGAAAATGAACAATTTTGCGAACAATTTGAAGAACCTATTTCTTTAGCTAGAAGCTATGGATATAGAATAACTATACATGCTGGTGAGACTGGAATAGGAGAAAATGTATATGATGCCATCACACTTTTAAAAGCTGAAAGAATAGGTCATGGGGTATTTATAAAAGATTGTGAAAAAGCTTATAATCTTGTTAAAGAAAATAATGTTACTTTAGAAATGTGCCCTACAAGTAACTTACAAACTAAAGCTATAAAAAATATAGAAAATTATCCATTAAACAATTTCCATAAAGATGGAATAAAAGTATCTTTAAATACTGACAATAGAACAGTTTCAGATATTGATTTAACTAATGAATATAACATAATATTTAATAACTTTGAAATGAGTGAAGATGACTATAAAACAATTTATCTAAATAGTGTTGAATCTTCTTTTGCAGATGAAAATACAAAAAATAAATTAAGAAATTATATAAAAT
>NZ_JAWDJM010000115.1:0-26057 GCF_032465715.1 Paraclostridium sp. MRS3W1
TCTTTATCCCCCATAAATTCACCCCACTGAATTTAAAATATTTATATATATATATTAATTATATCACATATAAACTATCTTTTTTCTTAATTTTCAGATTAATAAACAAAAAACTTACTTCTTATATTTCCAAAAAAAAACTCGCCACTAGGCGAGTAAATATATACTTTAGTATGTAAGAAGAAAATTTAAAATCTTAGGTTAATTTAATTATACCACAATTTACCTAGATTGTACTAGCTTAAGAAATCTTTTAAATTAATTTTGTTAAATTATATAAAGTTCTTGCTCCTTCTCCTGTAGCTCCTTTAGATTTATATCCACTGTCTTTAGAACTAACACTAGTTCCTGCTATATCCATATGAATCCAAGGAATATCTCCTACAAATTCTCCTATAAATAATCCAGCAGTTATACAACCACCATCTCTACCAGGACTATTGTTTAAATCAGCTTGCTTACCTTTTAAAACTTTTTTATATTCATCAAATACTGGCATTCTCCAGATTTTTTCACCTGATATTTTTGCTGCTTCATCTAATAAAGTATAGAACTCTTCATTATTAGTTAATACAGGTGTTGCAACATCTCCAAGGGCTACTACAGCGGCTCCTGTTAATGTAGCTATGTCTACAACTTTATTAGCTTTTTCTTTATTTATAGCATAATAAACAGCATCTATTAAAGTTAATCTGCCTTCTGCATCTGTATTTAAAATTTCTATTGTCTTTTTGCCCATTGAATTTATTATATCTCCTGGCTTATATGCATTTCCAGAAATTAAATTTTCACAAGCAGCTACTACAGCTATAACATTTTTATTAAGTTTAGCTTTTGCAATACCACACATAGCTCCAATTACAGCTCCTGCTCCACCCATGTCTGTTTTCATATCAACCATAGAGTTTGTAGGTTTTATAGAGTATCCACCTGAATCGTATGTCAATCCTTTTCCAACTAAACCTAATACATCTTCACTATTTTTATCTCCAAAGTATCTCATAACTATAAGTTTAGGCTCTTTATCAGAACCTTTAGCTACTGATAAAAATGCATCCATTCCTAAATTTTCAATTTCTTGCTTACCATATACCTCTGTTTCAAAGCCAAACGTTTTACCTAATTCTACAACTTCATAACCTAGAGTTGCTGGGTATATAACATTTGCTGGTTCATTCACTAGGCTTCTTGATACTAATGTCATTTGTGCAAGTAATTCACCTTCATTTATACTATCGTTGAAGTTCTCGTTTAAACCTAAATTTATTGTTATCTCTTCATTAGTTTCATTACTTGTAATATACTTAGTAAAATCATATGCCCCTAATTCAAGACCTTCTACTAAAGCTTTTACATGATCTTTATTTAAGTACTCTTCTATATTTAAAAAACTTACCTTTTTAGATTTCATTTTTTTCAATTTTCTTGATATGTCTCCACCAATATTTCTTATTTCATCCATAGATAAGTTTTCATCATTTCCTAATCCAACAAACATTACGTTTAAAAATTTATCTTCTGTATATACTTTATTTAATTCTATATTACAACAAGTAGGCTCAAACTCTTCTTTTAAAGCTTCTAAAGCCTTTTCTTTAAATACAACTTCTTTATTGCTGCCTATAAAAAATATACTTAAATCATTTTCTTGTATCAAATTTTTTTCATTCGAAATCTTTATACTCATAATATACCTCCAAATAAATTTATAATAGATACTTACCCACTTTATAAATATCTACACTATAAATTTATTCTGCATAGGCTATATTATTTCTTTCATTATATTAATAGTTTTTTGTAAACTTTCTTCAAGTTCTTTTTTCTTTTGTAAATCTAACTTATCTATTTTATCATTTACTATCTGCATAAACTTTTCTATTTCTGTATTAACTACAACTTCACCTTCTGCTGTTATACCATAGAAAGTATTTCTTCTATCTTTAGAATCTTCTTCCCTATAAACATATCCTAACTCTACTAGCTTGTTTAAAAGTATACATAAGCTAGATGTTGAAACATATAACTCTTTACTTAAATTCTTTAACTCTATTTTTTCACGCTTTTGAATTTCAACTAAAGTAAAAAATTGTTTCTTTGTTAATACTTTACCTTTTTTGTATCTATCAGTATTTGTTGCTTTAATCAAATTTTGATAATTATTCATACTATGTATCAATAATTTTGATATTTCTTTATTTTCCATATGCTCACCTCTCCTATAGTTTAAAACCCTGCCAGTTTAATTTAACCCTAAAAATTAACTTGCCTTATATGTATTATACTATTGTTTTTCTAATTTTTTAAGTAACAAATGATTAAATTGTAAAATATTTTTAAAAGAATAAAAGCTATAGAAATTAATTAACCTTTTTCTATAGCTTTTATTCTTTATTTTAACATTCTTTATTATCCTTGTTTTCACAATCATTATTTTTTAGTTTTTGAATTTTTTCTAGTATTTTAGGTGTAACACTTAATATATTATCAACCATATTTATATTATGATCTAAACTCATAAGTCTTGTTTCTCCATTTTCAACTACTACAAACGCTACTGGTTGAAGTGATATCGCACCTGCACTTCCTCCTGCAAAGTTTGAATCATCTGTGTTTTGTATTTCTTTTTTTTCACCTTGTCTTTCACATTGCCCTCTTGAATACTCTCCTCCACCTATACCAAATCCTATTGTTACTTTAGATATAGGAACTACTACAGTTGTTTCTGTTCTAATTGGATCTCCAATAATAGTATTTGCGTCAATAGTTGTCCTAATTGAATCAAGAGTTGTATCCATTATACTCTTTATTGAACTTGCCGATCTCATCCACTTCACACTCCTTATTATATTTTACTTTTTTATATATTTTTATATCAATATATATTTTATAAACTCCCTTAATTAAAACTACTATATCCTTCATGGTAGGTCTTATATGTAAAACACCTTTATACTTTATGAAGTTTTGAGTATAGCAGGGTGTTACTTTTAAATACATTTTTTCTGAATCAAAATAATTACTTACATTTCCATATAAAATATTTATTAAGACATATATAAAAGAAGTAAAATTTATATTTTCACTTCCATATGATAAATTAGAATATACTTCACTTACTTGAACCTTTCTAACAATTCTATATAAAGCTAGTAAATTTTCTAATTGAATCATTTGTAATTTAACTTTTTTAGATTTACTTTTACTCTCCTTATTTTTGTTATTTTTCTTTTCTTCTTTCGGTTTACTTATAGGATAGACTGTTTTTGTTATATTGATTAAATTAAAAAAGTATCTAAGTGATACCCTTATCTCTGTATTTTTATTATCTATATCAGCTGTTACGATTACATGAATCCTACTATTTAAAATAAAAAATAGAATTGGTATTCCTACTACAATAGAAATAAATAAAATACTAATTAAATCTTTATAGTTCATATTTATATTATTTTCCATTTTTTCAAAAGTATGCAAAAAAATAGCAGATGATAAATAAATATTTTATCTCATCTACTATTTTAAGATTTATTCGTTTTCATATTTTTCTATAGATGGTAAATCCTCTAGCTTTTCTATATTTAGTAATTTTAAAAACTCATTAGTAGTTTTATAAATTATAGGCTTACCAATTCTATCTAGTCTTCCCGCTTCATATATAAGGTCATTTTCAAGAAGTGTTTGTATGACCTTATCACTTTTAACGCCTCTTATTTCTTCTATTTCAACCTTTGTTATAGGTTGCTTATATGCGATAATTGTTAAAGTTTCTAAAGTTGCTTGGCTTAAAGTTTTCTTTCTTTTTGGTTCTAATATATTTTTTACAAACTCTGCGTAATCTTTATTTGTACACATTTGATATTTATCTTGTAATTTAATAATTTGAATACCCCTGTTGTTTTCTTTATAATCTTCAATTAAGCTGTTTAACATTATCTCAATTTCTTTAGAAGAAAGTTCTTCGTTTATAGCATTATTTAAATCCTTTATGCTTATAGGTTCACTATATGCAAACATTATAGCTTCTATAATATTTTTTATTTCATCACGTCTCATATTAACTCTCCATATTCCTCTTTATTAAGATATCTTCAAAGAATAAGTCTTGAACAACCATTATCTCATTTGTTTTTATAAGTTCTAAAACCGATAAAAAAGTTGCTATTATTTCATCTTTTTCATATGTATCTATAAGATTTGTAAACCTTATATTTTCTTTTTCTTTCATGATATCTCTAACATAGTGCATCTTTTCTTCTACAGATATAATACGAGTTCTAACAATCTTGTTTAACTTTTCATCTTTTACTTCTTCTAATTCATCTTTTTTTACTTTTAATATATGAGGAAGTATTTTTACTATAGAGTCTAGAGATATTGTTTCTAAGTCTAAATTTTCTTCAACTACTACCTCTTCTTTCTTTCTATAAAATACATCTTCTATGTAAGTAACATTACTTTTTAAATCTTCTGTAGCATTTTTAAACTTTTTATACTCCACAAGCTTTTCCATAAGTTCAAGTCTAGGATCTTCCTCTTCTTCATCATTTCTTTGCTTGTATAGTAAGTATTTAGATTTTATTTGTAAAAGCTTCGATGCCATTATTATAAATTCACTTGCTATTTCTAAATCAAATTCTTCAAGCATATCTAAGTATGCTAAGTATTGTTTAGTTATCTCTATTATAGATATATCCTTTATATCTATTTTATGTTTTGCTATAAGATCATATAAAAGATCTAGAGGTCCTTCATATACCTTAAGTTGTACACTATATTTCATAAATTACCTCGGTTTTTAGTATAAATTTACCATTTAAATTATAAATGTAGCCACTATACTATATAATACATTTACTATAGGATTTAATATTATTAAATGGAAATTAGTTAATATTAAAAGTATAAATATAAATGTACTCATACTTTCATACTTATAAGCAACATCATAATATTTAAGTGGTATAAATGTAGATATTATTCCCCATCCATCAAGTGGTGGCAATGGTAATAGGTTAAATGCTGCAAATCCTATACAATACGAAACTATAGCATTAAATATAATTAATATTGCTTCAATATTAGCAAATCTCATAAGGTTTGCAAATATTATAGCAGTCAACAGGTTAAATGCTGGCCCTGCTAAAGAAACTATTAAATTCCCAACCTTATAATTTTTAAAATTATTTGGATTTACAGGAACTGGCTTTGCCCACCCAAATCTTGCAATTATAAGCATTATAAGTCCTAATGGATCCAGATGTTTTAATGGATCTAACGTCATTCTTCCGCTCATTTTTGCAGTATCATCTCCTAAAAGATGAGCTACATATGCATGTCCAAATTCATGAACAGATATAGCAACTGCTATTCCTACTGCAGTTACCAAAAACTGACTTAACATATTCATTCAATTTTCTCCTATTTTTTAAGTTTTAATATTATTATAACAATATCTATGTTTATAATCAAATTAGATTAATAAAAAAAGACCTAGTTTATCTAGGCCTTTTAAAACATGTTATCTATTACTCTTTCAAACATTCTAAAGTAACTTGCTTTATTTATATCTTTTTCATTTACAAGATCAACTTTACCTACTTGATTGTTTCCTTTATAAATGTTTATAGTTCCTAATTTAGTACCTTTTTTAACTGGCATTTTTATATTTTCACAAACTTGTATCTTTTTAGTAAAATCTTTGCTTTCACCTTTTTTGATAAGAGCTGTTAAATCTTCTTTTGCAACTAAGTTAACTTTATTTTCTTCAGCTTTATCTAATTTTAGTGTAGCTATAGCGTCTCCTCTAGAACATAATTTAACACTTTCATAGTTTGCAAATCCATAACTTAAAAGAGATGATGCATCTTTAAATCTTTCTTGTGTTGTAGGTGCACCTAAAGTTGCTGCTACTAAATGTGTCTCTCCTCTTTTAGCTGATGCAGATAAACAGTATTTTGCTTCTTGAGTAAATCCTGTCTTTACACCAGTTGCTCCTTGATAGTGTTTAATCATTTTATTAGTATTAGCAAGACCTATAGATACTTGCTTTTTACCAACTACTATTTTGTCCATCCAAGTTGTCAAATATTTAGTTATTTTTTCATGCTTTAATAATTCTTTAGACATTAAAGCTATATCATGTGCTGATGTATAGTGATTGTCTACTGGTAATCCATTAGTGTTAGCAAAATGAGTATCTTTCATTCCCAATTCTTTTGCTTTATCATTCATCATACCAACAAACTCTTCTTCACTTCCTCCTATGAACTCAGCCATAGCTACACATGCATCATTTGCAGAAGCAACTGCGATACCTTTTAGTAAATCATCAACCTTTTGAGTTTCTCCTGGTTCTAAGAAAATCTGACTTCCACCCATTTCCGATGCTCTTTCACTTATTTGAACCTGGTCATCTAACTTTATCTTTCCACTATCTAAAGCTTCAACTGCAAGTAACATTGTCATTACTTTTGTAACACTTGCTGGAGGAAGTTTCTCATGTGAATTTTTTTCAAATAATATTTGTCCACTTCCTACATCCATTAGTATAGCTGATTTAGATGATAATTCCATAGATGTATTAGCTTTTTTATCATCTGCAAAAGCTGTAAAGCTAAAAGACATAAAAACCATCATAATAGCTAAAACTACACTAGTAAATCGTCTCATTAATTTCACCTCTTGATGTTTTATTTGATACTATTTTTTCACATTTTGCCTAAATTTATGCGAGTATTTTAATAAACATCAATTATATGGTTTTTATATGGTTTTGTTTACCAAATAATTCTTTACAATTATATAGTATATGCAAGCTTCATTAAAGTTTTTTATATCCATTCCCAATATATCTTTAATTTTTTCTAGTCTATATATTAGCGTATTTCTATGCAAATATATATTGTTAGATGTCTTGGATATATTAAATCCATTTTCTATAAAAGCTATTCCAGTTTCTAAAACTAAATTATCTATCTTATCAATTAAGTTATAATCAAATAAATTTTTATATATAATATCAGTTCCACATAGCTCAATCATGTTGTATAAAGCTAAATCAAATATATCAAAATACTTTCTATCACTATTTTCAATTGCTATGTATTTTTTTAATTTTTTAGTTAAATCTAGCTTAATATCAAACTCATCTTTACTTTTAATTTCGCCTAAATTTATTATGTATGTCTTTTCATAAGATTCAGTCTCTATAATTTGAGGAGTATCCTTATTTATTAAATCTATATTATTTGTATTTAATATAAAATTTCCTTTATAGTTTACTATATTAACATCTTCATATAGAGTAGTTAAAATCTCATTTAGTAAAATCTTATTTACATTCTTTTGATATATCAAATAAAAATTGCCTTTTAAATTATTAATATTATTCTCTTCTATAAGTTCAATAACATACTTTTGATTGTCCCAAACTACAACTTGATGATTTTCTTTTAAAATATCATTTTTATTATATTTGTATAAATTAATCTTTTTCCCCAATTGACTTTCAAAAAACTCTATTAAATCCTTCACCATCCCACCTCTTATTTTTAGTTTACTTATATCTATTATAAAACAAAAGCTGAGAAACCAAAATATACTCTTAGTTTCTCAGCTTTTAAATAGTTTACTATCTTATTGCATTAGTAGTTTCTTTATCAAATAGATGAACTTTATTTTTATCTAGAGCTAATTTTAAGTTCTGACCGTATTTAACATTGTATCTTGAATCAAATCTTGAAGTTATACTCTTACCTCCAACAGTTAAGTATGCATATACTTCTGCACCCATAAGTTCACTTATTTCTACTGTAGCATTAAATATTGTATCTTGGCTGTTATCTATAAATATATCTTCTATGTGAATGTCTTCTGGTCTTATTCCTAATACAACCTCTTTACCTATATAACCATTTTGCTTTAATATATCTGCTTTTGTTTTGTCTAACGCTACTTTAAAGTCTTTAGCATTTGCGAAAACAACATCATTTTCTTCAGATATATTACAATCTATTAAGTTCATTTGAGGAGCTCCTATAAATCCTGCAACGAACATATTATCTGGATTATCATATACATGTTGTGGAGTATCTATTTGTTGAATAACTCCGTCTTTCATTATAACTATTCTATCCGCCATAGTCATAGCTTCTACTTGGTCATGTGTTACATATATAAATGTTGTTCCAAGTTTTTTGTGTAATTTTGTAATTTCTGTTCTCATTGCAGTTCTAAGCTTAGCATCTAAGTTTGATAATGGTTCATCCATTAAGAACACCTTAGGATTTCTTACTATCGCTCTTCCTAGTGCAACCCTTTGTCTTTGTCCACCTGATAATGCCTTTGGTTTTCTATCTAAAACTTTTTCTAAATCTAGTATTCTTGCAGCTTCTCTAACTTTAGAATCTATTTCAGCTTTTGGCATCTTTCTTAGTTTAAGTGCAAATGCCATATTCTCGTATACGCTTAGATGCGGATATAATGCATAGTTTTGGAAAACCATAGCTATATCTCTATCTTTTGGTGCTACATCGTTTACTATTTTATTTCCTATATATAACTCCCCTGATGATATTTCCTCAAGACCAGCTATCATTCTAAGTGTTGTAGACTTTCCACACCCAGATGGCCCTACTAAAACAACAAATTCTTTATCGTCTATATCTATATTTACATCTTTTACAGCTTCATAACCATTATCATACGACTTACCTATATTTTTTAAAATTACCTCTGCCATTTTTAATCTCCCCCAAACCATATTTAATATAGTTTAAGTATATATTAAAAACGTTTTCACATATATAGTCATATTGTCTAAATAATTTCATTCAATTTGTACAAGAAGTCCTGTTTATTTGTAATCTTCATATACTGCCGATGCTAAAATTTTATTTATTTTATCCATCATTGTTGTAAATTTTTGTTCACATTCTAAATAGCTTTTTAAATCTTTATTAGCAGATATTTGCTTCTTTAGATCTTGTGACATCTTTAATGTTTTACTATCTAATTTTACCCCTCTTAATTTTTTCGATCTTATATCCATTTCGATTTTTTTATGATTATTTAAAATTAACTCATAGTTTGGATTAGCTCTTACGACTTTCATATGCTTTCTAAATTCTTTATATTCTTTACTGTCCTTTATATCACTTGCAAGTTTTGTAGTACTTTCATATACCCCCATGCTTTTCCTCCTAAAAAAAAGATTGAATATAATATATTATATTCAATCTTTCTGTTTTATACCTCCATTATAATAGGAAGTATCATAGGATTTCTCTTAGTTCTTTGATATAAGTACTCTTTTAAGTTATCCTTTATATTATTTTTTAAGTAAGCCCATTCTTTTATATGACTTTGCTCACAAGCTATTAAAACATTCTTTATAACAGTTTTAGCTCCATCCATTAAGTCTTCAGATTCTCTTACATATACAAATCCTCTAGATATTATATCTGGCCCTGCTAAAACTTTTCCATCTTCTTTAGATATTGTAACTACAACTATCATTAATCCATCTTCAGATAGATGTTTTCTATCTCTTAAAACTATATTTCCTACATCTCCAACTCCAAGTCCATCAACTAATACATTTCCAGTTGGTACATGTGATGCAACTTTTGCTGAAGTTTTATCTAATTCTAAAACTTCACCTGTTTTCATCACAAATATATTTTGACTTGGCATACCTAAATCTTCTGCTACCTCTGCATGTTTCTTTAACATTCTGAACTCACCATGAGCAGGCATGAAGAACTTAGGAGCTACTAATCTGTGCATTAATTTTAATTCTTCTTGTCTAGCATGACCTGAAACGTGTATATCAGCTGCATCATCATAAACAACTTCTGCACCTTTTTCAAATAAACAGTTTACAACTTTAGAAATAAGTTTTTCATTCCCTGGTATTGGATGTGCTGATATTATTACTAAATCACCTTGTCTTATTTCTACTTTTTTATGTTCAGCTGATGCCATTCTAGCAAGTGCTGACATAGGCTCTCCTTGAGATCCAGTTGTTATTATAACTAATTCATTGTCTTCATATCTATGAATATCATTTAAATCTATTATCATTTCATCATCTATGTCTATATAGCCTAATTCTCTTGCTACAGCCATAACGTTAACCATAGATCTTCCTGATACAGCAACTTTTCTTCCAAATTTTTGAGCAGCATTAACAATTTGTTGTAATCTGTGTATATTAGAAGCAAATGTTGCAACTATTATTCTGCTGTTGTTAGCCTTTGCAAATAATCCATCAAGTCCTGTTCCTACAGTTCTTTCTGATGGGTTATATCCTGGTCTTTCAATGTTTGTACTATCAGCAAGCATTAATAATACACCTTTTTTGCTTAATTCACATATTCTTTGGAAATCCATTACTTCTCCATCTATAGGAGTTAGGTCTATTTTAAAGTCCCCTGTATGGAATATTATACCTTGGTCAGTGTGAACTGCTATTGCACAAGCATCTGGTATACTATGATTCACTTTTAAAAACTCTACTTCAAAGTTTTTAAGACTTATAGCCTGACCTGGAGTTATAACATTTAAATTTACATTATTTAATTTGTGTTCTTTTAATTTTACTTGTATAAGTCCAACCGTTAACTTAGAAGCATATACTGGAACATTTATCTTTTTTAATACATATGGTAATGCTCCGATATGGTCCTCATGACCATGAGTTATAAATATTCCCTTAACTCTGTCCTTATTCTTCACTAAGTAAGTTACATCTGGTATAACTATATCTACCCCTAGCATCTCTTCTTCTGGAAAACTTAACCCTGAATCTATAACGATAATTTCATCTTTATATTCAATGACAGTCATGTTTTTTCCGATTTCGTTTAGCCCACCCAGAGCCATAACTTTAATTTTATTCAAACTCTTTTTGAACAATTGCATCATCTCCTTTTGTCCTAACTTTTCGCACTTTTTAAATCTCACTCTTTAAACGTTCCTTAACGAACATACAAATAATATCAAATCACGCACTCTTTACCAGTTATTATAATTGTATCACAAGTTGAAGTATATTTTAAGATATATTTAAAATACATTTACCGTATTGTTTTGACAAACTATAATTATTTTGCTATTCTCAAAATATAATATTTTGGGGAGGTTATAATGCGTGGTAAAACTCATTTCACTATAGGTATTTTGGCTTCACTGCAAGCTTCTATCCTATTTAATAAGCCAATTTCTCTAATGAATATTGGAATATGTTCATTATTTTCAATATTACCTGATTTAGACACGTCAAACTCCGTTATATCTAATACACTTTTAAATCATAATACATCTAAAAAGATTTATAAGATTATTGTTTATACATTAGATATATTAATTTTTTTAATATCTTTAAAAATAAATGAAAATTTTTTAATAAGTTCAGTAATAACATTTATAGCAATAATAATATTAGAAGCTAAAATTAATCATGGCTTTTTAAGAAAGCTATTTTTATCTCTAATATTTTTACTTTTAGCAATTTGCATATATTTAGCTAATGGTAAATTCTATTTTATTCTATTTAATATTGTTTTAGCTTCTTTCCCTTGGTTAAAACACAGGAAATTATCACATAGTATTTTAGCAATCTTAATCATAAGTTTTTTACTTAAACAAATTGAGTTATTAACTAATATATCAAATTTATGCTTTTTTGGAACTATCGGATATGCATCTCATTTATTTTTAGGAGATTTATTTACAAAATCAGGAATACCACTTTTTTATCCTATCAGTGAAAAGAAATTTTCTCTTGGATTTTTAAGAGTTGGAGGGCGTTTAAGCAATATATTAGAAATTCTATTTATATTAATACTAATATTATGTATTTTGTTAACTCTATCAAAATTTTAAGCCCCAATAAGGGGCTCATCTTTACTTACAGGATTCGCATAAACCATAAAATTTAAGATCGTGGTCTATTATGCTAAAATTATATAATTTTTGTATTTCCAGTTCTATAGAATCTAGTAAATCTTCTTTTACCTCTATTATCTTCCCACAGTTTTTACATATTAAATGATGATGATTGTGTGCATCAGAGTCATCTAAATCGATTTCATATCTTATGCATCCATCATCTAAGTTTAATTTAGAAATTGCACCAACTTCATCTAGTAATTGCATTGTTCTATAAACTGTAGCAAGTCCTATTTCTGGACAATCAACTCTTACTAGGTCATATATTTCTTCACTACTTAAATGTTCATCCTTATGCTTTAGTAACGTCTCTACAATAGCTCTTCTTTGCGGAGTTATTTTAAATCCCGTTTCCTTTAACTTTTCCTTTAATATATCCATTTGATTCATTTTACATTTACCGCCTTCATTTTCAAATGATAATCTTTATTAATTATTGTACTCCATTATTCTCCTTTTGTCAATATAACAGCAAATTTACACTTAGATTAATTAAATAAAAGTAAAGGTTTTAAACCTTTACTTTTATAATAATACCCAAAGTTTATAAGTTTTAAATAAATTTTATTTATTATAAATAAAATTATTTAAAACTTTTAAATTTTCTGTCTTATCCCACTTAACTACAAAGCTATTGTCTTTTTTAAGCCTTCCAGATTCTCTATACTCTGCAACTGGAAATTCCATTTGGTCTAATTCATAATTATACAATTCTTTAGATGTCATAGCTATTGTAATAAGCTTTGATATAGGTAAATTTACATCTACATAAGGCATCATTTCTTTTATAACCTTTGGATAACTAGTTACAGGAAGTTCTACTAGTTTATTAGCTATACTTTTTAATACATCTCTTTGTCTTTTATCTCTTTCATATATACTATCAATTTGTCTTATTCTAGCATAAGCTAATGCTTGATATCCATTTAGTAATTGATTACCTTCAAATCTTATAAATTGTGGTTCTTCCCCTTTATCTTTTGCTACCTTAAAAGAGTTTACTATTATGTCATTTAAATGTTCTATTTCATTTTTATGAATATTTACTTCAACACCACCCAAGGTATCAACTAGATCTATAAAAGAATTAAAGTTTACAGCCACGTATCCATCTAAATCTATATTTAAATTTTTTTCTATAGTATCTAGTAATAACTTAGATTTTCCATATGCATATGCGTGAGTTAATTTTTCATACCCATGTCCAGGAATATTTACTAACGTATCTCTTGCTAATGAAGTTAGTTTTAAATTTTTATTATCTTTATCTATAGTAAGAATTATCATTGAATCTGATCTTCCTACCTTATCAAAACCACTTGAATCACTTCCTATTAGTAATATATTAGATACATTTTTATTTTTTTCTTGAGTATTTTTATCTACGTTCTCTTGATTTATACTACTTTTACTATTGTTGATAGTAGCTTTTTCTATAGATTTACTGTAATTATTTAACGCATATATATTACTTAAAGTAGATGCAATCACAACAATAGCACTCAATACTACACAATACTTTTTAAATTTATTCATATTTCATTGCCCCTTATACTTTCATTAACTTTATTTTATCCATATAAATAAATTTAAATCTTAATTTATAAAATTTTAGATTATCTTATAAATTAGGTAATACGTCAAATATCATTGTTTTTATAGTTGCAAAAAACTCTCTTGCATAATAAACTGGCACAAACTTGCTTATAGATTTACTAGTGTAAAAATTAACATTTCCATACCCATTTACTTTGGCTAGTATAAAACTCCTAAAGCTGTGGAAATCAGTAGTTACCACCTTTACATTAAGATTTTTTATATCTTTATTACTGTTTTTTTCTATTTTTTCTTTACTATATTTAAAGTTTTCATATGTATTTGTAGACTTATCTTCTAGTATTATTTTATTTTTGTTTACACCATGTTCTACTAAATAATTTTCCATAGCTTTTGCCTCTGAAAGTTTTTCACCACTTCCTTTTCCTCCAGATACAACAATATAACAATCATCTTTACTCTCATCTAAATATTGAATAGCTTTATCAAGTCGCCCTCTTAATGTTAAACTTGGCGTAGTATTTTTAACTGATGCCCCTAGTATAATCAAATAGTCACATTTGTCCTTCTCATTATTTTTCGGAAAAAATATTAATACAGACTCTACTATTAAAAATATTAATAGAATTATAGTTAAAAATATTTTAATTACATTCTTTAATTTTTCATTAATATGTATTTTGTTTTTTGCAAAATGATATATTATAAGCGAAATACCTATAACTAAGAAGAAACTTCCAAAGGCCATTCCTCCATAAAATAATTCTAGATAACTAAAGTAACATACCCCTAGTATCCCTACTAATATATCTATATATTTAATCATCTAACTCCTCCTATATAAAATTCACTTCGTTTAAAGCGTAAAAAGGGAGCACCTTAAAGGATACTCCCATTTATAAACTATACAATTTTAATATTAACTATTCTTCGTCGAAGTTTAATCCTTCTTCTTCCATTAAAGTATTGTATACAGCTACAACTGTCTCATACTCTTCGTCATTTTCAAGTGGAGTTAATATATCTCCCTCTTCATCTGTATCAATTCTAAATATTAAAGCTTCTTCAGCATCATTATCTTCTAAAGGCATAAGTATTGCATACTCTTTTCCTTCTGCTTCTAAAGTTAATATTATTTCAAATTGTATTTCATTTCCATCTTGGTCTATTAAGTTTACTATGTTTTCTTGCATGTATATCACCTCAAATTTAATTATTTAAATATATTATAACTTATATCAATGTTATTTTACATAGATTTTACAAAATTCTTTTACTATCTAAATAACCTTGTAAAATTATTACTGCCGCAAGCATATCAATTACTTTTTTTCTTTTTTCTCTTCTAACGTCAGCTTCTATTAAAGATCTCTCTGCTGCTACTGTAGATAATCTCTCATCCCAGTATTCTATTTTTATACCCGTTTCTTGTTCTAATAACTCACAAAACTTTATAACTTTTTCGCCTTGTGGTCCTAGCGTTCCATTCATATTTTTAGGAAGTCCTGAAACTATTTTATTAACTTGTCTTTCTTTTATAATAGCTTTTAATTCCTCTATATCTTTTTTCTTTCCAACTCTTCTTACAGTCTTAACTCCTTGTGCCGTAATTCCCATAAGGTCACTAACTGCAACTCCTATAGTTTTATCTCCTACGTCAAGACCCATTATTCTTCCGTCTAATATCATTTAATTCTCCTCGGTCAACCAAATTTAATAATTATTCACTATATGTATATACTATATTCTTATTGTACTCTAATTTCAACACATTATGTACAGAAAAAATTAACCTAGATATTATTTTTTTAATATCTAGGTTAATATTATACTACTCTTTATCAAAAATCATCATATTTACGCTCATAACCAATATTGGTATTAATATATAAATAGATGCTGTTCCAGCCGCAACAATTCCTGAATCATTAAAAATTAAAGTAACTATACACCCTACTGTTGTTGCTACAAATCCTTTAAATATATAAGGATATTTTTCTGACAACTTTTTAAAATGATTAGCAGGTTTAAAAATAAACTTAGTCATATATCCAGCAACTACTAAAGCTACAACAATTAATATATTGCTAGTTGCAATATCTACATTCATTTGTATCTTTCTAGTAAATGTTTGAATTATAGCAATTGGCCCATTTACAGATATCTGATTTACAAATCCAGATAAATGAGACTGGCTTTTAGAAACCACATCTAGTGCGGCAAATATACAAACAATCATTACTGGCACAAGTGATAGTAATATGCTCTTTTTAAGATCCATCTTAACATCAAATGCAAGTAATAAAAATAATGTATATGCCACTGATTCTGATATTGCTCCTCCAACATTTGCTCCCATTGATGGATAAGCACTAGTTATAAGTATAATTAAAGATGCAACAACTGCAATCCATTTAGGTATTTTTTTGTAGTTCACTAATACTGACATTGCAAATATTGCACATCCTATAGTTATACCTTCATATTCATTTCCAACACCATAGTATCTAGCACCTATTATAGCATCATAACTCATTATGTTATTTTGCATTAAGTGTGTTCCAAATATAGAATCAACCACTATTACTATAATAGTAACTATAGAGAAAAATGCCATATACTTAATATCGTCCTTAAAGAAAATTTTCCCTATTAAATATAAAACCAATAAGGTTCCAAATATTCCTAAGGTTATACTAGTTGGAGTTGCAAAATTAAAAATAGGCGAAACTATAAACGCTAAAGGTATAACTACCCCTAGTTTTATAAATTCTTTTAATATGCTAAAAACTAATTCTTTTTTAGGTAGTTTTTTTCTAAAGAAAATTAATAATACGGTACATATAATCCATGCTGCTGCAACTATTCCTACAGTAGTGTTTACAATAGGAGTTCTCACTCCTAGCATAGATACCATTTTATCAAATTCATGATTGATAAAACTTATATTATCTTCTTTATTAACTTCCTCAAATGCTCTTCCTACCATTTTTTCATTTTTTAGGCCAAACTTAGCAAGTATATCTACTCCTATATCTAAGTTTCCAACTACACCTTCTCTTCTTGTTGTAGCAGATTTTAAAACTCCCTTTTGAGAACCCTCAAATTTAATTACAGGAGATAGCCTTTTTTGATTTTTATAATCTTCTTTACTTGGAAAAGCTGACATTATATAAATTGTATCATTTTCATCAACCATTTTGAAAACTTCTTGTAAATAATCATCTATATTTTTATAAATATTTTTTTTCATATTATTGTAAGTTTTTTCGTTTAAATAGTTTTTGTAATCATCTAATCTATACGTATCTCCAAGTTCAACAAATAAAACATCACTATTATCATAAAACTTTTTAGTTTCACTTTTTAGTTTGTCATAATCTGTTCTTATTCCATAGGGCATAGTATTGTCTTTGATATTTATATTGTCTACATTACCATCGTCAACTCTACCTATGTTATCCATAGCCATTAATGCTATATTTCTATTTTTTATTAGCTCTCCATTATTAACTCTATCGGCGTTACCTATAACAGATGCCCTTAATTTATGATTTGATAAAGTCTGTCCTAACGATCCAAGTACAGAACCATAAGAACCATTCTCTAAGTTCTCACTTAGAGAATGGTTTATTGTCATATCATTTATTTTCTTGGGATTGTGTCCTGTTTCAGCTTTATACGCCTTTGCATTAACTTTATTAACTTCTTCAAAGTTAATTAGGTTCTGATTTGGCAAGGTAACTTTTCCTCCAGCACCTACAGCTGCATATGACCTTCTGTCATCTGTTCCTCTGTCACCTCTGATATTCATAAGCCCTATATAGCCTTCTTTTTCCATCTTTTTAGATAGAGAGTCTATACTTAGCATATCTTCAAGGCCAGTCCTATTTAAATCAATTACTATTGCCTTGCCTTTATCATCAGCAAAACAAATGCTAGGAACAGAACTTATAAGTATCATTAAAATTGTTAATAAGGATACAATCTTTTTTTTCATAAGATTGACCTACTTTCTATTGTTCAAATAATAAGTGATAACCTCTTCTAATATTTCATCTCTTTCAAATTTCTTCATTATCCCTCTAGCATTATTGTGACTTGTTATATAACTAGAATCTCCTGAAAGAATATATCCTATAATTTGGTTTATTGGGTTATATCCTTTCTCTTGAAGTGAATCATAAACTAAGTCGATAGCCTCACTAACACTCATTTGTTCAGATGTTATACCTTCGAATTTCATTGTATAATCCATATTTTCATTCATACTACAACACCCCTATCTTTAATATTTATTTAAAATTATTATTTCACTTGAGTTTTTAAAACCTCTTTTGCATGATTTAAAGCTTCGTCAACCTTAGCTACATCTGGAGCTCCAGCTTGTGCCATATTAGGTCTTCCTCCACCTTTTCCTCCTGCTACTTGAGCTACTTCTCTAACTATATTTCCAGCGTGAACACCTTTTTCAAGTACATCTTTAGTAGCTGTAGCAACAAAGTTTATTTTTCCTCCTGCTACATTTCCTAATACTACTACTCCAGAAGCTAACTTGTCTCTTAAAGTATCTGCAGTGTTTCTAAGTGTATCCATATCCATGTCTTCAAACTTAGCTGTTACTATATTTACTCCATTTATATCTGTCTTAGAGTCTAATATAGAATCTGCAGATTGTAAGCTCATTTTTGCTTTTACTTCATTTAATTCTTTAGCTAATGACTTGTTTTCATCTAATAAGTTAGTTACTCTTGCTACTAAATTATCTTCTTTAGCTTTAACAGATGTACACACTTCATTTATTAAATCTTGCTTGTTATTTAAGAAGTAATATACTTCTTTACCAGTTATAGCTTCTATTCTTCTTACTCCTGCTGCAACTCCACCTTCAGAAAGTATCTTAAACATACCTATTTGAGAAGTGTTTGTTAAATGAGTACCTCCACATAATTCCATAGAGAATTCTCCCATTGAAACAACTCTTACTTCATCACCATATTTTTCTCCGAATAATGCTGTTGCGCCTTTTTGACCAGCTTCTGTCATACTCATAGTTTCACAAGTTATATCTAATGCTTCAAATATAATATTGTTTACTTTTTCTTCAATAAGCTTTAACTCATCTTTTGATATAGATTCAAAGTGAGTTACGTCAAATCTTAATCTTTCTGGAGTAACAAGTGATCCAGCTTGGTTTACGTGATCTCCTAAAACTTCTTTTAATACTTTATGAAGAACATGTGTAGCACTGTGGTTTCTTGCTGAAGCTAATCTAACTTCTTTATCAACCTTAGTATATACTACATCTTCAAGTTTTATAATTCCTGATTTAACTATACATACATGCTTTATAGTGTTATTTGGACCTTTTTTAGTATCTAAAACTTCTACTACTAAATCTTCGTTTTTATTAACTAAAAGACCTTTGTCTCCAACTTGTCCTCCACCTTCTGCATAAAATGCAGTTTTATCAAGAACTATTATAACTTCATCACCAACACTTGCTGAGTCTACTAATTCATTATTTTTAGCTATTCCCTTAACAGTTGATTCTATAGATAGAATATCATATCCTTCAAAATTTGTAACTATATCTTTATCTAATTTAGCTATAGCATCTTCTTTCCATGCTTCTGCATCCATATTTCCTCTTGCATCTCTAGCTGTTTGTCTTTGTTTTTCCATTTCAGCTTTGAAGCCTTCTTCATCTATTTCTAAATGTTCTTCTTCTAATATCTCTTTTGTTAAGTCAACTGGGAATCCATAAGTATCATATAATCTAAATGCATTCTCTCCACTTAAAGTTTTCTCATTTTTAGCTTTTAACTCTTCTATATATGAAGATAATATTTCATTACCTTTATCTATAGTTTCATTAAACTTTTCTTCTTCTATTCTTATAACTTTTTTAATGTAGTCAGCTTTTTCAACTAATTCTGGGTAAGCTTCTCCACTTACAGATATAACTTCATCAACTAAGTTGTATAAGAATGGATCTTTCATTCCAAGTAATTTACCATTACGAGCAGCTCTTCTTAATAATCTTCTTAATACGTATCCTCTACCTTCATTTGATGGTAAAACTCCATCCGCAACTAAGAAACTTACACTTCTTATATGATCAGTTATTATTCTTATAGATTTATCAGTTTTGTAATCTTTTCCATATGTTGAATTTGTCATTTTCTCAACAGCATTTAATATTTGCTTTATAGTATCTACATCAAATATAGTGTCAACTCCTTGCATTATACATGCAATTCTTTCAAGACCCATACCTGTATCTATGTTTTTGTTCTCTAATGGATTATAATTTCCTTCTTCATCTTTGTTAAATTGAGAGAAAACATGGTTCCAGAATTCTAAGTATCTATCACAATCACATCCTGGTTTACAATCTGGATTATCACATCCATACTCTTCACCTCTATCAAAGTGAATTTCTGAACAAGGTCCACAAGCACCAGTTCCTATTTCCCAGAAGTTATCTTCTTTTCCAAGTCTTACTATTCTTTCTTTTGGTATACCTATTTCTTTTTCCCATATTTCAAAAGCTTCGTCATCTTCAAAGTATACACTTACCCATACTTTATCTTTAGGTATGTTTAAATGTTCTGTAACAAACTCCCATCCCCATTTTAAAGTTTCTTCTTTAAAGTAATCTCCAAAAGAGAAGTTTCCAAGCATTTCGAATAATGTAGCATGTCTAGCTGTAACCCCTACATTTTCTATATCTCCTGTTCTTACACACTTTTGACAAGTAGTCATTCTCTTACTTGGTGGAATCTCTGTTCCTGAAAAATAATTTTTAAGAGGTGCCATACCTGCATTTATTAATAATAAACTTTTATCATTATGTGGCACTAATGAATAACTTGGTTGAACTAAGTGTCCTTTTGATTCAAAGAATTTTAAAAATTTACTTCTTATTTCGTTTAATCCCATTTTTTGCATTTTAAATTTCCTCCTTAAATTTGCTACTTTTCTATGAATTAAAAAATCCCCGCCTCTATAATACTATAGGGGCGAGGATATATCTCGCGGTACCACCCTAATTACTGTAAAAAATCTACAGTATCTTCGGAAAACCTTAAGTTATAACGGAACTACCGTCAACTCCTACTTAGTTTCAAAGTTGATACTCCAAGACTGCTTCAAATAATCTATCATAAGGGCTTTCACCTATTCCCTCTCTCTGTAATGCATCAATTAATTTACTATTTCTTTTCACTGTATTTAAAATTATTTTATTTCTATATGATTAATAGTTATATTACTAAATTTTATGAAAATAATCAATAGTTTTTTATTATAGGCTTTTTTCTATTACTCCTCCACCTACAACTTTTTCTCCATCATACATAACAACTGATTGACCTTTAGTTATAGCTCTTTGTGGTTGGTCAAATACTATTTTAAATGTATTTTCTCCAACTTTAGTTACTGTAGCATCTGATGCTTTTGCTGAATATCTAACTTTAGCTTGTACTCTTATAGGCTCATTTATATCATCTATTGAGATTAAATTTACATCCCTAGCTATTAATGCATTTGAGAATATATCTTCATTATCACCTAATACAACTGTATTTTTAACTGGATCTATATCAACAACAAACATAGGCTTTCCAAATGCAATTCCTAGCCCTTTTCTTTGACCTATAGTGTAATTTATTATTCCCTTATGCTTTCCTAATACATTACCATTAGTATCTACGAAAAATCCTGGATCAATTCTCTTTTTAGAATGTTTCTGTACATATCCTGCATAGTCATTATCTTTTACAAAACATATTTCTTGACTATCTGGTTTATTGTGGACTTCTATACCTATTTCTTTTGCAATCTCTCTAACTTTATCTTTTTCATACTCTCCTATAGGAAGTAAAGTATGCTCTAATTGCTCTTGAGTTAAATTGTATAATGCGTAAGTTTGGTCTTTTTTATCCGTAACAGACTTCTTAAGTAAATATCTACCTGTCTCTTCATCTTTTTCTATTTTAGCGTAATGTCCCGTAGCTACATAATCACATCCTATTTGACGAGCTTTATTAAAGAAATCATCAAATTTTATATGCTTATTACAAGCTATACAAGGATTTGGAGTTCTTCCGTTTAAATATTCATCTATAAATGGTTCGATTACCTTCTCTTTAAATACCTCGCTAAAGTTTAATACATAAAAAGGTATACCTATTCTATCAGCAACTTTTCTCGCATCTTCAACTGCTGCTAATGAACAACATCCACCCTCATTTTCTATAAGTTCATCATCATCGTCTTGCCATAATTTCATAGTAACACCTATTACATCATATCCTTGCTCTTTTAAAAGATATGCTGCAACAGAACTATCTACTCCACCACTCATACCGATCATTACTCTTTTTTTCATATTATCACCTCGTTCTTTATATTATATATACTTTGATATATTTTTTAAAGTATTAACTTATATGTTATCCATTAAATCATTTGCTTTTTTGTATAAATTATGATTTTTTATAAACCCTCTATAAGTTTTTATAAACCAAATTCCAAATATTAAAACTACTATATATATAGGCCACGCCACTATACTTATCACTGCAAATATAATGCTAATTATAACCCCAATCATTCCTATTATTATTTTTGTATCCATTATTTGAATAAAATCAGGAAAATAGCTTATACTAAACCAACTCATTGAACTTAAAATTAACATCCCAAATACCATTATACCCGTAAAAACAATTGGCGGAACTATAAGTACTTTTGAAATTATTTCCAAGGGTTTCTCTAGTACTTTTCTTAATGCCCAGTTTTTACTTATATTAACCTGATTTTTAAGTTTTTTATTTGTATAATTTAAAAATTGAGTTTTATCCATTTCATTGCTCCTTTTAAAATATATACTACTATGTTTTACATAATAGTATACCATAAAATACTTAAGATGTCTTTAAATGATATATCCATATTAATTCACTTATATAATAGTCACATTTTTAAATATTTCTTTTATAAAGTTCGTGTTTATGTTTAAAATTTTCTAAATTTGGTATCAATAATAGTAAACTTATTAAAAAGGAGGTGCTTAAATTACTATGGATTTTAAAAATATAAATACTTTGCCTACTTATAATGACGATAGAGTTTGTGTCTTACTTTATAACTTTAATGCAAAAGATTTAGGTATGTTAAAAAATATATGCAATCTAATAGGCCTAAAAGATCAAATAGTCCTTGTGCCTAAGAATGCTACAACTTTAGTAAAAGATATTTTAAATAATAATATAGATGAAAGTTGCGAAGATGGATTAAAGCATAACGCTGTTATATTTAATAATGTGGACCATGTTAAAATTCACTCTTTTATGGAAGCTCTTAAAAAATTTAGGATACAAAGACCTTTAATTGCTGTAGTTACTGAAACTTCCATTGACTGGGAATTAAATACTGTAATACAAAACTTAATTGAAGAAAGAGAAGCCTTAAAGTCAGGTAAACCTCTTAATCACTAAATTTAAAAAGCGCCCCGCAACAAATGCTACAGGGTGCTTTTTGTTTTATTTAAAATTGTCCTAAGTCATTTTTAACTTCATCGGTGCATAGAAAAATGCAAGTGCTGAAATTATCCAAAAGCTAATATTAAACTTTATAACTAATGAAGCTAAAAATGTCATTCCCATTATATTTAATGCCATTATAGACTTTGTTTTTTGATAAGTATAAAGTCTTAAATATGCATATGCATCTCTTATTAAAAAATAATAAACAATATACTTTATAGTTTCAGTTATAGTAAGTAAATATACAAATTTTATATCAACACCTAATATATTTTTCAACTGAATTACAAGCAAATATGCTAATCCAAAATATACAGTAGATTTAGAACAATATATGTAATTTGCATACTGTCTAATATTTTTCAAAATGTATAATTTTCGTTTACCCTCTTCATTCAAAGACTTAATTCTATCTCCAATAAATAAGCTTGCAAAATAAGTCATTATAATGGTTCCAAGAGGAAGTGTAGCTACAAACATATAAAACAAAACTTCTTTAAACCCATCACTTACAGGCCAAGGTGCTAACATAGTTTTATAATCTTTTATAAAACTAAATCCAATTAATTTAGAAAACCACACATCTATCATAACCATTATAAAGCAAGATACTATACTCAAATAAAATAAATCATCAAAGATTTTAGTCTTTTTAGTTATAACATAACCACACATAATTCCAATGATCATACTTTGACTCATACAAATTGCCGATCCTATATTACCCATTACCAATCCCACAATTAACAAACAAGTTACCATTGCAAGTATTGTAAATTTAAAATCGCATCTTAAATATATAATTGCTATAAAAATCGGAACTATTATGTCTATGTAAAGTCCATATAAAAGTCCTGTAGATATTGCAAATATACTACAAACTATGAAAAGTGAAGACATTATAGCTGCCTCAGTCATCTTTTTTATTTCCATATACAGCCTTCTTTCTATACAAAATTCACTTATATAATTTTTCCAACGATATTGCAAACCATATATGTTGATCAATTTTATAAGTGATTTAAAATATACATATTGATACATTATAACATAGACGTTAATAAAATTCTTTATACATTAAAATAACTACAATCTAGTTCTAAACCTAGATTGTAGTTATTTTAATTAAGCTTCTTTTTTATGTTTTTTTAAAAATAAAGATGCTATTAATCCGCATAAAGCTATTACTGCAGTTCCTATAAATAAATGTGCATATCCTTGATTCATTGTGTATTGATAAGCATGAACGATACTAGGTTTTGCTTTATCCAAACTAATTAAATAATTACTTTTTAACATATCAAAATTCATATTAGGATTAGATGTCATCGTATGTTGTAATCCATTTAACATAGAATTTACAAAAGATTTAACAACCTCAAATATATTTGTTACATCTGCATTTTGAAACTTATTTAGCATCTCAGCTGACATATTTCCTCCACCAAAAGAAGCTCCAGGTATTGGAGGCATTACTTTTTGAATTGCTGCTGGTACATTTCTACCTGCATCAGAAACAAAGTTTATAAGTAAATTAGGTGATACCGCAACCCCTATAGATCTAAGTAAGGATACAGTAGATTGCCCCATAGATATCTCTTCTGGCTTAACTAAACTCATCATTAAATAATTTATAGGAGTTCCCATCGTAAATCCCATACCAATTCCCATAAATACTAAACCTATTGTTAAGTTTGTAAAATTAGGATGATTTGCTGTAATAAATGCTTGGTATAAAACCCCTATTATACTTGAGCTAAACCCCAATAATAATAGCTTTTTAACTCCGTACTTATCAATAAATTTTCCACCAAGAGGTGCAGCTATTCCTGTAAATACAGCAAATAAAGTTACTATATATCCTCCACTACCTCTTTTTAGTTTTAGTACGTTCTCTGAGAATTGAGGTAGAAATACAGTTCCCATAAGTCCACAACCAACTATAAAACTTAAAAATAAAGTTAATGCAGTCTGTTTATTTGTAAAAAATCCTAAGTTTAAAACAGGATCTTCTGCTCTTTTTTCTATATATATTACTATAGGTATAAAAACTATAGTTGTTAATAAATAAGGCCATACATCTATTGACTTAACTGAGTTTGTAAAATCATAGAATTTTAAATTAGTTAATCCATACATTAAAGATGCTACAACTATACTTAATGCTACACATCCCCATACATCCATTTTTTTCACTTTAGAAGATTGTTTGTTTTCTTCTAATTTTAAAGATGTAAATAAAATTATTATACTTATAGGCACGTTTATTAAAAATAAATATCCCCATCTGCTATCTCCTGCAATTGAAAGCACAAGACTTCCTAAAGTAGGTCCAAGAACTGTTGCTATCCCATATATTCCTCCTACCATACCAAGAGCTGAACCTCTTTTTTCTTCTGGAAATGATGCTCCTATATAAGCAGTAGCTATTGGCATTATACCGCCTCCACCTATAGCTTGAATAACTCTTGATACTAATAAAAATTCGTAACTTCCAACTATATCAGATATCCCACAAAGCAAAGATCCTGTTGCAAATAATGAAACACAAATTATATATACTTTTTTTCGCCCATAAATATCAGCCATTTTACCTGTTATTGGCATAGATACTGCATAAGCTAATGTATATATAGTTATCATCCATACACTTGCTGATTGTGATACCCCTAGACCATTTGCTATTACATTTCTTGCCGGAGATACTATACCTGAATCCATAGCCCCCATAAAAATTCCAAGTAAAAATACTATCATAGCTATAGCTGTAGTATTTTTATTTGATTTCTCATTCATAAAAAAACACTCCTCTACTTAAATCTATTTATTTATTAATTTAAGATAATTGAAGAGTTTTTGTTCCTATTTTTAACTTATACTCATTTTAAAATATAATAAATTTAATATTATATGCTAAAGCAAATATAACTTTTTACTTTTTACAACACCCAATTATCTCAATAATGTTCATATACCCACATTAATTAAAAT
>NZ_JAWDJM010000116.1:0-22558 GCF_032465715.1 Paraclostridium sp. MRS3W1
AATATGTACAGTATAGGTGTTGTTATTATAGTAAATATACCTAATCTAGTTAAACTTTCAGACTTCTTATCTTTATATGAAGTTAAAAGTTTATCAAACAATTCATCTATATCTATGTTTTTTGCAATTATTACTAAGTTTATAATTCTATCCATTATAACTACTATCCAAAAAAATTTATTCGCATAATCATACATTAAAGTATAAGCAGGTATATATAAAACCTCTCTCCATAAAATTAATCTCAATAAAATTTCCTCAACTTTGTTGCTCATCATATTATGCTCCTTTTTGATTTTCATAGTTTATATTATATTACAACTATATATACTAATTCAAATTTATTTACCTTTAATTAATACTTTTGAATTATGTTTAAATTAGTGTTATACTATAAATCTAATTTAAACATAATATATAAAAAAGGAGTAAAAGATGAATAAACCTCAAGATATTAATTTAGATTCTAATCTAGTTAAAGCCTTACAAATTCAAGGTATAAACAATTTAAATAAAATTCAATCCCTAGTTTATGATGATATAAAAAATCATACAGATTTAATAATTCAATCTGAAACTGGAAGTGGAAAAACACTAGCTTATTTACTTCCTCTATTTGAAAAAATAGATACTTCAAAGAGAGAAACTCAAGTTATAGTTTTAGCTCCAACACATGAGTTAGTTATGCAAATAATAGACCAAGTTAAGTTACTTGCTAAAAATTCAACTATCGAAGTAACTACGCTTCCTCTAATAGGAGAAGTTAATATTCAAAAACAAATAAAAAATATAAAAAGTATAAAACCTCATATAGTGGTTGGTACTTCAGGTAGAATTCTTGATTTAGTAAAACAAAAGAAATTAAAAGTTCATAATGTAAAGACAATTGTTTTAGATGAAGTAGATAGTCTTCTTTCATCTAAAAATGTAAATACAGTTAAAGATATAATAAAATGCACACTTAGAGATAGACAATTATTAGCATTTTCTGCTAGTGCAAATGATAAGTGCATAAAAATATTAAGTGAAATAATGAAAGAACCTAAGATAATAAAAACTGAGCCTAAAGTAAGTGCTAATAAAAATATAAATCATATGTATTTATCTTGTGATAAAAGAGATAAATTCAAATATCTTAGAAAGTCTTTAGCTGCTCTTAATCCAAAAAAATCTATAGTATTTGTAAATGACGAAGAAAGCATAGAGATAATAAACGATAAGCTAAACTTCCATAACAGAAATTCTGTATGTATATACGGTAGCATGAGTAAAGAAGATAGAAAAAATGCTTTATACAAATTCAGAACAGGAAAAGCTAAAGTGTTAGTTTCTTCTGATTTATCTGCTAGAGGACTTGATATTAAAGATGTAACCCATGTCTTTAACTTAGATTTCCCTGTTAGTAACAATGAATATATACATAGAAGTGGTAGAACTGGTAGAGGAAACAATACAGGTGATACAGTTTCTATAGTTACTAACAATGAATTAGCTGCTATACGTATTTTATCAAAAGAATTTAACCTAAATATAGCACATAAAGATTTATATGAAGGAAAATTAATAGACTATAAAAAATAAACCCTCATTTCTGAGGGTTTTTTTTATTTATTCTTTTTCATGTATTGATATGCTTTTAAAGTTCCCATTTTTGAGTGATCAAATGTTAATCCACCTTGGAAATAAACATTATATGGAGGCTTTATAGGTGCATCTGCACTTAATTCTATAGATGACCCTTGAATAAATGCTCCTGCAGCCATTATAACTTCACTATCATACCCTGGCATTGCCCATGGCTCTGGTTTAACAAATGAATCAACCGGAGCTGCTGCTTGAACACCTTGACAGAAAGCTACAACCTCATCTGCACTATTTAATCTTACACATTGTATGATATCACTTCTTAGGTCATCATACTTTGGTAGGACATCATAACCTAATTTTTCAAACATTCTAGAACAGAATATAGCTCCCATTAAAGCTTGTGAAACTACATATGGAGCCATAAAGAACCCTTGTAAAACAGTTCTACTCGTACCAAATGTAAGTCCACACTCTTTTCCTATACCAGGAGATGTAAGTCTATATGATATAAGTTCTACTAATTCTTTTTTACCAACTATATATCCTCCAGTTAAAGCAAGTCCTCCACCTGGATTTTTTATAAGTGATCCTGCCATTATATCTGCACCTACATCTGTAGGTTCTTTAGTCTCTATAAATTCACCATAGCAATTATCTACCATTACTATAACTTCTGGTTTAACACTTTTTACAGTTTCTATAACTTCTTTTATATCTTCTATAGTTAAAGATTTTCTCCAAGAATATCCTTTTGATCTTTGGATCATAACAAGTTTTGTTTTATCATTAATCTTTTCTTTTATTCCTTCAAGGTCAACTTCTCCATTTTCTAAAAAGTCTACTTGATTATATGTAACTCCAAATTCCTTTAAAGATCCTTTTTCTTCTCTAATCCCAATTACACCCTCTAGTGTATCGTATGGTTTTCCAGTTACAGATAATATCTCATCCCCTGGTCTTACTATACCTTGTACACAAAGTGTTAATGCATGAGTTCCGTTAACAATAATAGGTCTTACTATAGCATCTTCTGTATTGAAAACTTTTGAATATATTTCTTCAATTTTTTCACGACCTATATCGTTATATCCGTATCCAGTCGTCCAGTTAAAGTGATTATCACTTAAATTAGACTCTTGCATAGCTTTTAAAACTTTATATTGATTATATTCTCTTGTTTCTTTTATTTCTTCAAATCTACTTTTAATATCTTCCATAACTTCATTTGATAAGTTGAATATTTCATCGTCTAAACCATAGAAGTTTTTTAATAATTCTTTTGTTTCATTAAGCATTTTATCACCTGTCTTTATTAAGATTAAATTAACATCTGAATTTTATCATATATACTATATTATCGCAAGTTTACCAATTTTTCCTTCTTAGCACTTACTTTGTTTTAAATTATATTTATTTTAAAATACAATCAGTCTATTGCGTAAAATAAGACCTATATAATAGGCCTTATTTTACAAACTTATTTACAAAATTTATCATCATCACTTTAAATATACCACTGTAATCAACTACTTGAGCTATTTTTTGATTATTAGCTGCCTCATCGTTAAAGTTAGCTATCTTAAAACAAAGCTCACCGTTAGTTTTTTCTATTATATATCCAAAGTCTCTAACTTGAGAAATTTCTAAATCTCCCATATCACAATCTAATTCTGTTATAGTTTCTCCATTTGCACATAATATACCTTGAGAATACGAACTTGAATCTACTCCAAAAATAACATATAGACTATTATTTTCTAATGTATTTAATATATCTTCTTTATTAAGATTCTCTTTATTTAATGTTTGTTTTTCCTCTTTTACAAAAAGTCTATCTGTAAGTGAGCTTTTTCTCATTATAGATGGTATATATTCTTTATCTATAGCTTCATCTAACGAGTCCCTTGTTGTTTTTATGAAATTCTCTATATCAAAGTTTTTTTCATTTATTTTTAAAATATTTAAATTTTCTATGTTTTCTTTTGGTATATACTTTACCACATTTTGAAACACATCATATATATCACAAATCTCATAACCTTTTTTTATATAATTTAGCTTTATTTCATATTCCTTATCAAAATCGTTTAATAAATTATTTAATTCATCTTTAGTTTCACTATCTTTTATACTACTCACAAAAGGAATAATTTTATTTGGCTTCATTAAAAATGTTTCAAGCGGTTTTATAGTTTCATTCGCCTCAATTATATCAGATTCTTCAAATGCTCTTTCTATACCATCCTCTAAAAAAGCTACTTCAACTTCCATTTCATACTCATCTTTAGGCATAGTATTTGTTCCAACTGGATACATTACTATTAATTTACTTTTATCATATACATATCCAAATGAATATGATATATCTAAACTATTACTCATCCTTATCGCTCCTACTCTTTTGTCTATATTTATTCTAATCTATAAAAGAAAGTACTTCTTCTATAGGTTTTCTCTTTGGTCTTGGATGTTTTTTATCACTTGGTACCCCTAATGGAGTCATGCATACCAATTCAAATCCTTCTTTTTCAAACTCAATACAACTTTTTATTTCTTCTCTAGCAAAATTAGGTCCAGCCATCCAACATGTTCCATAACCTAACGCACTAGCTGCTAACAGTATATTTTCCATAGCCGCACCTATATTTTGTATTCCAGGATCTGAAAATAAAGCTTTTTTCTTTTCTTCTTTACTTGCACCTACTAAGTCTAGTACATTATATTCACTGTTTGGATAATCACTACCATATACTAGTATTAATATAGGTGCATTTTTAAATACTGTATAATATGGTAACATTTTTCTAAACGAATCTCTAGCTTCTTTATCACAAATTTTTTCTGATAAATCAAGTCCCTTTTTTTCAACAATGTTTGCAATTGCTTTTACTTTTTCTTTATCTGTTACTACTACAAAGTGCCAATTTTGAAGATTTTTTCCGGAAGGTGCATAAGTTCCTGCTTTGATTATCTCAATAATATCTCCTTTAGGAACTTCCTCTTCCTTATAACTTCTTATACTAACTCTATCATAAATAAAATCTAACCTTTTCATTATACCATCTCCCTTTATTTATTTAAATTAGTTTATTTTTAATATAATTATATAACTTATATGCTTTGTGTGATTAAATACTTATTAATTTTTCAAATAAAAAATTTTATGACCTTAAATATCCTTAATCTAATAGTCAATTAGTATAACAAAATAATTTATTTATCTCTCAAAAAACTACTTAATTTGTTATATGAAGTTTTTGTAATTTCAACAACAAATTAAGTAGTTTTTTATCTAAAATGGAAGCATAGCTTCATCCATATTAACTTTTTCACCTTCAAATATATCAATTCCATTTACTTGTTTTTTACTATGTTCTAGTAAAGTAACATTATAAGTAGTAATTTTAGTGCTGTATCTTCTATTTTCTTCTTTATCTAAATATTCATCTATTCTAAGTTCTCCTTTTACAGATACTAAATTGCCTTTTTTAATTTTATTTGCACATATGTCTGCAGCTTCTTTCCAAGCTTCGATTCTTATAAAATCTGTTTTTTGACCTTTGCTTTCTTTTTTTGATTTTCTATCAACAGCTAATGTAAAATTTGTAACAAGTATGTTCTTTTCTCCTACATATTTAACCTCTGGGTCTTTAGTTAATCTTCCAACTAATATAACACTATTCATTTTATTTTCCTCCTATCACTTCAATCGATTTATATTTAAATTATAACCAAACATTTGTTCTTTATACATTTATTGTTATTTATTTCAAACCAACTATATCTTGTATGATATAATCTAAACTATAAATAATTTGGAAGGTGATTTAATGAGTACTGATAGTAATTTTTTATCTAAAATATTTAAATGTTTTGGTGTATCTAAAAAAGAATTTAAAAACGAAATGATGGAGGCTCCAAATGAACTTCCTATAGCCTATATTGATGTAGAAAATATAGGAGTTATAGAAGCTGAACTTTATCCTCATATTGCTCCAAATACAGTAAATAATTTTATTTATTTGGCAAACAATAATTTTTATGACAATTTAACTTTTCATAGAATTGTAAAAAACTTTGTTATTCAAGGTGGATGCCCTGAGGGATCAGGTATGGGTGGACCAGGTTATTCAATAGAAGGAGAATTTAATAAAAATAATTTTAGGAATGATTTAAAACATACAGAGGGTGTTTTATCTATGGCTAGAAGTCAATCTAAAAACAGTGGCGGTAGTCAATTTTTTATAATTACTAAATCTGCTCCTCATCTTAATGGAAAATATGCTGGTTTTGGTAAAGTAATAAATGGAATGGATTTAGTTTATAAAATAGAAGATTTAGGAAGTAAGGGTACATTATTTGTTATTAAATCTATAAAAATAGATACTAAAGGTGAAACTTACAATGAACCTATAAAATATAAATAAAAAGCTGCAAAAGCAGCTTTTTTTAATTATATTATAAAACTTCAACTTTTAAACTTTCTAAAACTTCATCCATAGTCTCTTTACAAACTCTTACCATCTTTTCCATATCAGATTTACTTATAACATATGGAGGGTTAAAGTAAATTACATTTCCTAGCGGTCTTAATAGTACACCTTTTTTAAGTGCTTTTTGATATATCTTATATCCTACTCTAAGATCTGAATCAAATCCAAGTTTAAGATTTTTATCTTCAACTAATTCAATTGCATTTATAAGACCTATAGAACGTATTTCCCCAACATTTTTATGCTCTTTAAAATTTTCATTTAAAAGATTTGTAAAATATTTTGCTTTTTCTTCATTCTCATATAATACATTTTCTTCTTCAAATATATTTAAAACTTCATTTGCTATACTGCATCCTATAGGATTTCCTGAATATGTGTGGCTATGCATAAATGCTTTATATGTATTGTAATCATCATAAAACGCATTATATATACTATCTTTAGTAAGAACTAAAGCCATAGGAACATATCCTGCTGTTAATCCTTTTGATAAACACATAAAATCAGGAGTTATGTCTGCATGTTCACAGGCAAACATTTTTCCTGTTCGCCCAAATCCAACAGCTATTTCATCTGCGATTAAATGTATATCATACTTATCACATAACTGTCTTAATTTTTTTAAATATACAGGTGAATAAATCTTCATCCCTGCAGCACCTTGTAACATAGGCTCTATTATTATTGATGCAATTTCTTCATGACTTTCTTTTACATAGTTTTCCATACTTTCAAAACACTCAGCATCACAAGTTTTTCTTTCTTTATTATATTTACATCTATAACAATCTGGTCCATCTACTCTTTTAGTGTCTAACATAATAGGCTTGTACACTTTACTATATAAGTCTAAATCTCCAACGGAAAGAGCCCCTATAGTTTCTCCATGATATGCATCTGTTATAGCTACGAACTTTTGTTTTTTTGTATTTCCAACTTGAGCATGGTATTGAAAACTCATTTTCAAAGCGCATTCAACTGATGCTGATCCATTATCTGTAAAAAACACTTTATTCAGACCATTTGGCGCTAAGTTTATTATTCTTTCACAAAGTTCTATTGCTGGCTTATGTGTAAAATTCGCAAATATTACATGTTCTAATTTATTTATTTGATTATTTATAGCATTATTTATCCTTTTATTTGAGTGTCCAAATAAATTACACCACCAAGAGCTTATAGAGTCTATATATTCGTTACCATTTATATCATATAAATATATTCCTTCACCCTTTTCTATAACTATTGGCTTAAAAGTTTCATAATCTTTCATCTGAGAACATGGATGCCATATGTATTTTAAATCTTTCTCTACTAAATTCATTTCAATCCCCCAATATTATTCTAATATTTTATCTAAATCAATATTAATATCATCACTTTCATTTTGGTACTTAGGAATAAATGCAACTATATTGACATTAGTAAGTTTTTCTATAACTTTCGCATTATCAGCATGAACTATATTGTTTTTATCATACTCATTTAATATAATTCCTCTTATCTTTATATTTTTTTCTTCAAGGTACTTAACTGTTAATACAGTATGATTTATCGTACCTACAGATGATCTTGCAACAACTAATACTTCAAAACCTAGTAATTTTATTATATCTTCTAATAATATACATTCATTGTCATCAATTTTTATGGGACAAACTATACCTCCACTTCCTTCTGCTAATATAAACTCATACTTATTTGATAAATTTTCAAAATCATATTTTATTTTTTCTAGTTTAATTTCTTTACCTTCAATAACTGACGCTAAGTGTGGTGAAACTGCTGTTTTTAAAGTGTAGGATACCATTTCATCGTAATTTGAATCAATACCTGAAATATCACATACATACTTTGCATCTCCAGGAATTAATTTATTGTCTATTTCATCTGCTCCACTTAAAGCAGCTTTAAAATATGTAGCATTTATATTACTTTTTACTAAGCTTTTCATTATCATAGCACTTATATAAGTTTTTCCAACATCTGTGTCTGTCCCTGTAATAAATATACCTTTACTATTCATCAAATCCCCCCTTATAATTTAAATCCTAAAGATTTAATCATTTCCATATCATTTGAAATTGTATTTCCACATGTAGTTAGTAAATCTCCTGTTATAGTTGCATTTGCACCACCTTCAAATGCAATACGTCCAAAGTCTGTTAATAAATTTCTTCCTCCTGCTAACCTTATGTAACTTTTAGGATTTATAAATCTAAAAATAGCTAATGATTTTAAAAACTCATCTTCTGTTATAGGATTTTCTATATTTATGCTTGTCCCTTCAATATAGTTTAAAACATTTAATGGAATTGATTTTATATTTAAACGTCTTAATTCAAAGGCCATCTCTATTCTATCTAGTTCACTTTCTCCAAGTCCGAAAATCCCTCCACTACATACTTCAAGCCCCACTCTTTGTGCATCCTTTATAGTGTTTATTTTTTCATCATATGTATGAGTTGTACAAATTTTTTCAAAATATCGTCTCGAAGTCTCTAGATTATTATGGTATCTTTTTACTCCTGATTTTTTTAGTTTACTCAAAGCATTCTGATCTAATAGCCCATGTGATGCACATGTTTCAATACCAACCTCATCAACTATACACTTATATACTTCACAAATTTTATCAATTTCTTTTTCACTTAAACTTTTACCTGATGTAACGATTGAATATCTTTTAACTCCTTTTTTCTTGTGATATATTGCATCATTTTTAAAATTATCTTTACTTAATAAAGGATATATTTCTATATTAGTTTCATGATTAGATGATTGTGAGCAAAACTTGCAATCTTCACTGCATTTTCCGCTTTTGCCATTAACTATAGAGCAAATGTCAAATTCATTTTTTAAATAAAAATTTCTAATTTCATTTGCACACTTAAGCAAATCTTTAGTCTCATATTTCAAAAGTTCCATAGCTTCTTCTTTGCTTATTTCGTATCCATTTTTTATATCTTTACAAATTTTGTGTATCATTTTGAAATCTCCTTGAAATACTCAATTTTACTTAAATTGTAATTCTTAATTTATTTTTAGTCAACCATTTTATATTTTTAAGTTAACATTTTATCTGTAAGTTTATTTTAAAAACATAAAAAAAGCCGCAAAAGCGGCTTATATGTATGTGCAATTTATTATTATTCTTTTTTAAAATATTCATACCATATATTAACTATTTCTGAAGTTTTTAAGCACTCCAACTTTTTTCTATTTATTGGATGTCTCCTAATATTTACAGAATGTAAATCTCTTATTAATTGGCTTTTCATAATTTTTCCCCCTTTGTTATAATATAAATCTATATTAAAATATATTGTCCATATATAAAAAAAATTCCTAAAATTTATATTAAATAAAAAAACTCCACTTATAATAAAGTGGAGCCCAAAATTTATATTATGCACCCTTAACAATATCAGCTATAAATCTATCAAAATTCCTTCTTTGACTATGCTGATTTCCAGGATAAATTTCATTTGAAGCTACAGTACTATTTAAAACCTGTGGAGTTAAATAATACATTTCATAATATGAACCCTTTTCATATAAATATCTTAATATTTTTCCAGTTTCAAGTAAAGCTTCGTAATGCTTTCCATTAGAGAATCCTCTTATTCTTGATTTTGGTACATAGTCATCTTGAAAAAATAGAGACTTAGCTAGCCAACCTTCTTTGCCTATTCCTCTTTTTGTAGATGCTGTTAAAGCCGAATTAATAAAATCTGTAAATTCTGTAAATGGGCCAGTATGAGTTTTTATACCTACGATAGGATACCATAACCCTTTCATTTTACCATTATTTGTTCCTGATGATCTATAAAAAGGTAATGTTACTCTTTCTGTTTCACCATCATATTGTATATCTACATCTATTAATCCAATCATTCTAAAGGGTTCAATATTATAAATGTTAGCCCTAAAACTTTTATTGTGTATTTTTACTATCTCTATTGAACTAATTGACATATAAACCACCTTAAATTAATTAGTGTTTCTTAATTTTAAATTTTCTAAGTCTCTCCTTATTTCTTCAATACTTTTATATGCTTCTTCAATTGACATAAGTTTTTTAAGAAAAATAGATTCATCTTTGGTAAGGTCCAGTTCATCGTACCATGGTCTCTCTACATAATCTACTGGTTCATAGGTTGTGTAATACAAGTGAATTAGAAAGTCTCCTAAAAACCAATAGTCAATTTCTTTTTTATATCTTTTTGAATCCATATATCTAGCTAATCCAAAATCAATTAATGCAAGGTTTCCATCTTGTTTTAATATAACATTTGGTAATCTAATGTCTCGATGAACTATCTTGTTTTCATGAAGTATTTCAATTATATCTAAAAGTTGTCCTCCTACTTTGTAAATATCTTCCCTAGTAAAAATACAACTATCTCTTACCAAAATATCCTCAAATACAGGCCCTTGTATATACTCTAATATATATCCTTCCCTATCTTCATCCTTAAATTTGCATATAAACTTAGGAAATGCTGGGTTATTTATTTTTTTTAGTATTTCTTCTTCATAAAAAAGTTTTGACCTGCTTTTTTCAATCATTTCATTTTTAAGTTGTTTAATTACGCATTTTTCAAAAACTTGATTTTCACCCAAATAAACAATCCCATATCGCCCTTGTCCTATTAAATTTGTTATAGTATATCCATTAACTATTTCATTTTTTTTATAATACTTGTCCATATCATCATTTATAAATTTCAATTATCTTGAATAGCTATATGATTTACTATATGAGTTGCTGTATGAGTTACTATTTGAGTTACTATTTGAACTATATGAGTTACTGTTTGAATTGCTATATGAGTTACTATATGAACTATATGAGTTACTGTTTGAATTGCTGTTTGAGTTACTATATGAACTATATGAGTTACTATTTGAATTACTGTTTGAACTATATGAGTTGCCTTTTTTGTAATATCTACTACCATTATCAGAGTTTGATCTTAAAAAGTCCATAAATTACACCTCTATAATATATATTATCTAAATTTTCAGCATTTAGATAATATATATTATGATAATTTTCGGTTTTATGTGACATATTTTGTGTTTTATAATAGTTAATTTATATATTAACAAATAAAAAAAGAACCTTTTCATAGGTTCTTTATTTTCAATATTATTTAGCTATTTCAACTCTGTTAGCTTCTCCAACTTTAACAGGTCCTTCTACAACTTTAATAGATTCATTAGAGTCTAAGTTTGTAAATATAACTGGACTTATTGATGACTTAGCATTAGCTTCTATAAATGGTAAATCCATTTTAACTAATTTATCTCCAGCTTTAACTTCATCTCCTACATTTACAAATACTTCGAAGCCTTCTCCTTTTAAATTAACAGTATCTATACCTAAGTGTATAAGAACTTCTTTACCTTCTGTAGATTCTAATATTACAGCATGCTTAGTTTCAAATACTACACCTACTTTACCATCTACAGGTGATACTATTATTCCATCAGATGACTTCATTGCAAATCCATCACCCATCATCTTAGTTGAAAAAACCTCGTCTGGTACTTTAGTTATATCTAATAGTTCTCCATTTGTAGGTGATACTATTCCTTTAACTTGTTCTTCATTTTTTGATTTTTTAAATATATCAAATAAGCCCATTTTCTACACTCCTTAGCATTAAATTACGTTTTCACAAACAATAAAATTAAATTCAATTTAATTACATATATTATTATATAATTATTTTTTTGTAGAATCAAGTTATTTTATTTATATTAGGATAACTTTTTCTCAATTTATTTTTTGCAATTATATAGATATATATTCATTATTTTGTTAAGCAAAATACTAAAACCCCTTCTTTATTTTAATTAGATCCAATACATTTTTGCAATTTTATTTATCTCTCATTCATTTATTTTTTACTTTAGATAACGTTTTTCTTTATTTTCCAAGTATTTTTCTTATTGATTTATTTCAAATTTCATTATATAATTTTAAAAAATGCATAATTTAATTTAGAAAATTTCTTTTTCAAGAATTCAATAAATTATTTTTATATTAGGAGGGATTTATTTGAGTATTTTAAATGATATAGTTTTATCATTAAATGACTTTTTATGGTCTTATGTTTTAATTGCTTTACTATTAGTTCTAGGAGTGTATTTTACTTTAAAAAGTAACTTTGTACAATTTAGATACTTTAAAGAAATGATTAAACTTTTAGGTGCTTCTAGCACTAACAAGAAAAAAGGGCAAATATCATCTTTTCAAGCCTTTTGTATAAGTACAGCTTCAAGAGTTGGTACTGGTAATATAGCCGGTATAGCTATAGCTATTACTTTAGGAGGTCCTGGTGCAGTATTTTGGATGTGGCTTGTAGCTTTAATAGGTGGTGCTTCTAGTTTTGTTGAGTCTACGCTTGCGCAAATATATAAAGTTAAAGATGGAGATGGGTTTAGAGGTGGTCCTGCATATTATATAGAAAAAGGACTTAACAACAAATTTATGAGTATTGTTTTCTCTGTACTTATAACAGTAAGTTTCGGATTTGTATTTAATGCAATACAATCAAATACAGTTGCTCAAGCTTTCCAATCAGCTTTCGGTATTGATAAAGCTATCATGGGTATATTACTTGCTGTTTTAACAACTGTTGTAATATTTGGAGGAGTTCATAGAGTTGCAAAAATCTCTGAAGTTATAGTTCCTATATTTGCAGTTGCATATATTTTAGTAGCAATGGTTGTTATCTTATTAAATATACAAAAGCTTCCGGAAATATTTACACTTATAATGGAAAATGCATTTGGATTACAAGCTATAGCAGGTGGTGGATTAGGAGCTACTATGCTTATGGGTATAAAAAGAGGTCTATTCTCTAATGAAGCTGGTATGGGTAGTGCCCCTAATGCAGCAGCTACTGCAACGACTTCTCACCCAGTTAGTCAAGGTTTAATACAAGCACTTGGTGTTTTCACAGATACTATAGTTATATGTAGTTGTACTGCATTTATAATATTAACTTGTGGCGATTATGCAACATCTAATTTATCAGGGATACAATTAACTCAATACGCATTATCATCACAAATAGGTTCTATAGGAAATTACTTTATAGCAGTTTGTATATTCTTATTCGCATTTAGTTCAATAGTTGGTAATTACTACTATGGTCAATCTAATATAGAATTTATAAGTGGTAGTAAAGCTTTATTATCTACTTATAGAATAGCTGTTGTAGGTATGGTTATATTCGGTTCTTTAACTGCAGTAGATATAGTGTGGAATTTAGGAGATTTATTTATGGCATTAATGGCTATTATAAATCTATTTGCAATAGCTAAGCTTAGCAAATTTGCATTCTTAGCACTTAAAGATTATACTAATCAAAAAAAATCTGGCATAAAGGAGCCTGTATTTAAATCTTCATCAATAGATGGTTTAGTAGGTTGTGAATGTTGGCAAGACAAAGATGACAGCAACGATAACGATATAGAAACAGCATAAGAAAAAGTGGATATCATATTGATATCCACTTTTTAAGTTTCTTTTACTATCCCTTTTCTATATGCTAGAAGTAATAATTTCAAATCATTTATACGCTCAACTATTTCTTTTCCTGCATCTGTATCTCTTATGTATTTTCTTTTTTTATTTCTTTCCACAATAGATGTAATTGATAATATATCACTTTCTTCAAATATAACTTGTTCTGTATTAGTAAAATGTTGATGTGATACAAGTTGTAAGCTATATGAGTTGTATATTAATGTATATCCAGCTATACCAGTTTTTTGCTGATAAGCTCTTGAGAATCCACCATCAATAGCTATTAATTTACCATTTGCTTTAATAGGACTCTCTCCTTTTTTACACTCAACAGGAACATGTCCATTTATAATATGAGAATCTTCACTATCAAGACCAAACTCTCTAAATATCATATTGCACATATTTTCAGTATCTCTCAACTTAAAGTATGAGTTTTTATTTTCCCTATGTGTCTCTTTGTCTGATATAAAATATCTTTCAAATGTAGCCATGTCGTCCTTTCCAAACAACGGAGAAGCCTCCCCAGTCCACAAGTACCACATTATATCCATACCATACTCTTTTTGCTTATTTCCTTCTCTATAGAAATATCCTTCTCTTGCTAATGAATCAAACTTATCCATTAAGTCTTTACCTCTATATGCATTCCCTTCTATTGTAAATGTTTTAAATGTACCATCTTCATTTAAAGGAATACATCCATGGAATAGTAAATTAGAATTACATTTTAAATATATACTTCCTTTTGAAAATAAAAAAGACGTATGTTTTTGAAGTTTTTCACTATTTACAAAAGATGACTTCAACTTCTCGATAACAACTTCTTCTTCTTTAGTTAATTCATAAGGATTTTTAGGATCTACTGTAGGAAAGTTATTATCTTTTATTTTATAATTTTTTCCTTTTATATTTATAGTTCCATTTTCATAGTTAATTTTATCTAATAAACATCTATGTTCCATTTTAAATTCTGGTCTTCTCTTTACAACCTCGTTTTCTAACTTAAACTGTATAATAGATATAGCTTTGTGCATCTTAGCTATTAATGATATTTCACTTGTATTGTATTCCCCTTCTGATATTTTAGGTAAAAAGCATTCACAAGGGTCATCTTTATATACATTTAAAGCAAACGTAGCTAAAGGTAATATATTTATCCCATATATATCTTCAATTATGTCTAAATTAGCATATCTAGCTGAAATTCTAAGAGCATTAGCTATACAAACTTTTTGACCTGCCGCAGCTCCCATCCATAAGATATCATGATTTCCCCATTGAATATCCACACTATGGTAATCCATCAAAGTATCAATTATAGCATCAGGTCTAGGCCCTCTATCATATATATCACCTATTATATGTAATCTATCTACCACTAATCTTTGGATCAACTTAGATATTGCTATTATAAATTCTTTAGATCTATCTATATCAATTATAGTATTTATAATTTGTTGATAATATTTTTTCTTATGATCTATATTGCAATCTGTATTTAAAAGCTCTTCTATTATATATGCAAAATCTTTAGGAAGATACTTTCTTACCTTGTCTTTAGTGTATTTAGTTGATGCGTATCTACATAGTTCAACTATTCTATGAAGTGTAACTCTATACCAATCATTTATGTTTTTTTCTTCTTTTAATACTATCTCCAACTTTTGTTCTGGATAATATACTAGTGTAGCTAATGCCTTTTTTTCACTCTCCATAAGAGAGTCTCCAAAAAGTTCTTCTATTTTTCTCTTAACTACTCCCGACCCATTTCTTAACACATGTACAAAAGGCTCACTTTCTCCATGAATATCTGATAAAAAGTGTTCAGTCCCCTTCGGTAAATTCAAAATCGATTCTAAATTAATTATTTCTGTTGAAGCTTGAGAAATCGTAGGATATTGTTTAGAAAGCAGATTTAAATATCTTATATTTTCTCTGCATACTTTTTCTGATATTTCTAAACTCATTTTATTCCCCCCTATCTTTTATATTACATACTAATTATACCATAAGTACTATTTAAACATATAATACTAAAATTTTTGCTTTTTTAATTAATGAAATATTCAATTATGTCATAATATATACTCAATATGTTACAAAAATTTAACTTTACTCTATCAACTTCATCTATTCATTAAAAAAGTAAGATGATTTCATCTTACTTTTTTAATATTTGAATATATTTCATTTTCACTTGACTTACTATATCTCTAACTTCTTTTATATTGAACAGCAAACTTAATATCAAATATACTATAGCCCCTACAGAACTACTTACAACTAGCCCTATTAGTACTAATTTTTTAGTTTCATATGTAAAGTTTCCACCTATAAACATAATCAATGTGTATAGTTCTTTACATATAATACCCATTATTATAGATGCTACAATAGATTTCAATCCTGTGATTAAGCTACTTTTAATTCCTAATTTACCAACTTTTCGTCTTAAGGATATTATAAGAAGTAAAGCCCCTACTGTGGTTGCAATAGAAGTAGATAAAGCTAGGCCGCCTATTCCCATAAATCTCACCAATAATATAGAAAAAACTATATCAATAGCAACTGCTACCATAGCATTTTTTACCGGTGTCTTTGTATCTTGTAAAGAATAAAATCCTCTAGAAACTATATCTCTTATCCCAAATGAAACCATACCCAAAGAATAACAAAGTAGTGCTGTAGATGTAAGCTGAGTATCTCTGCTAGTAAATGATCCACCTTCAAATAATAACTGAACTATAGGTTTTGAAAATATAATCATACCTACCATAATAGGAATCATAACTATCATCACAATATCTATACATCTTCCTAAACTACTTTTAAAAGCTCTCATATTTTTTTGACTTGCAAATTTAGAAAGTACAGGATACATTATTGTGGATATAGATATAACCAATACTCCTACGGCAAATATATTTAACTTATTTGCATAATTTAATGCTGTTATACTCCCTGTATCTAAGCAAGATGCTAATGTTCTATTTATAACACTATTTATTTGGTCTACATACGATCCTAAAAAAACAGGTAAAATTAAGTAAATTATACTTTTGACATTTTCATCTTTAACATCAACTATTAAACTATGTTTATACCCACATTTCTTTAAAAATGGTATTTGAAAAAGAAGTTGTGCTATATATGCAAATAAAGTTATCCAAACCATTGTATATGAATTTGTCATACCTCCAATAATTATAGCTAATATACATATTATATTAAAAGGTATTGATAACACTCCTGATATATAAAACCTTCCATTTGCTAATAAATAAGAAGATACTAATCCATTTGCTGCTATAAATACAATAGATGGCATTAATATTTTTGAATACTCTACTGTTATTCTTAGTTCCTCTCCTTTAAATCCCATAGCAAATAATTTTACTATATATGGAGTAAATATACTTCCTAAAAATACAGTTATTAATCCCAAAATTACAACTATATTTAAAACATTGCTCGTAAACTTATTTACGCCTTCTTGCCCTTGTTCTTCTTTTATTTTAAAAAACATCGGTATATAAGTAGTTCCTAATGATGAACTTATTCCTGTGAATAATACAACAGGTATGTTAAGAGCTGTTATATAAGCATCTGTTATAATACTGGCGCCAAAATTTTTAGCTAATATTATATCTCTGAAAAATCCTGTAACCTTAGATATTAGCGTTATAATCATCAAAATAACTGCTGATTTTTTAGTTTTTGACATATGTAAATTTCCTTCTTCCTTTTTCTTAACTATACAATAGAGGTTCCGCACTACTCTATTAATTACATGTTTTTCCTAACTTTATTTCCACAGCATGCACAGAAATTTGCATCTTCACTTATTTCACTTGAACAAAATTCACAAGTTTCAAATGCAACTTCTTCTTTTATTTTTTTACCGCATTGGCTACAAAACTTACTTTCATCATTTAAAATATTTCCACACTCACACTTAGTACTATTTTTAAATTGAATTTTTTCAAGTTTTAAATTAGATTCATATATAATTTTATCAAGTTCAACCATATTATCAAATAAATTAATAAGTTCTTCATTAATTATATTTTCTTTTCTAACCATTTCATAAAGTTTCATTCCTGCATTAACAAAAATTTTAGTTTTCTCTTTTTTTGCTTTTTCGATATCTTTATTTAATTTATTTTTTTCCTTTATACTCTCTAACGATAATTTTTTGTTATTTATATTAGATTTTATACTATTCATATCTTTCTCCTATTCCTTATTCAACTTATATCCAATGTTTATCAATATATAACTATACACAAACGATATAATCAGTCCTATAATAGCGCTTGATCCTATATATGAATACATATCATAATTTTGAGATTCTAATAAAGACAAGCTCCCACTAGTATCTATCTTACTTAAAAAAATAGAACTAGCTATTATCATAGAATATACTATACTAAAATATTTTATATATTTTTTATTATTTACTCTGCCCTTTAAATCATAACCAGACACAATTAATATAACTATATTTAAAAGCATTATTGCATATATCAATAAAACCATACTATTGTTTAAGTATAAATTTATATCTCCCATATTAAATATAGATATGATAGAATTTCCTAATACAACTGGAATTAAATTAACAAAATGCAATATATATATAGCAAGTTGTGGATATGCTATTACCTCACTTAACCCATTTCCAGTTAAAAATATTTTATTGAAAAACATTCCTAAAACTATTAATAGTAGTGTTAGTAAATATATAAATCCTAAAGTCTTTAAAGCCCTATTAAAAATATTAAATTCTACTTTTTCATCTCTAGTTTTGACATATAAAGATATATATATAGGAAGAAAAGATATTATTATCCCATTTAAAACACTTCTTAAAAAACTGTATTTAACAACTATGGACATAGTATAATATTCCCCCATAGATAAATTAATAAATTGCTTTCCTAGTATAGAAATAACCCCTAGAATTAATCCATAAATAAAACTTAACATAAAAGTTTCTTTAATAATATCTTTGTCTTTTAAAAATTCTTTTTTTATAAAAAACAAACTAGAAGCTAAAATTGTTATAAATGGTATTATTAAAATACTTATCAAACTCATACTTATACCTATATTGCCAAGTCCTATAACCGATGATGAAACAATCTTTAATGGAACTAAATTTAACGCTAAAATAATACTAGATATATTTAAAAATTTATTTACTTCTAACCCTGCAAAATTTATAAAAAGTTTTATCCATATAGATATTACAAATAGTACACAAATAGAAAACAATGGGGCTACAATCCTTCTCTTAATTTCAAGATCATTTATCCACATTTTAAACTTTTCTTTTTTATTCAAATCTCCATCTAATAAATTATATATAGTTAAATTTTTTTCACTTTCACTTGTTAATATTAATTCATTCCCACATTCTTCACAATATAAACTTGAATTATTATAAACTTTACCACATTCGTTACATACTTTTTCATAATTTAGTTTAATTGAATCAATTTCCAAATTAGATAAATCATGTCCATCTGTTTCACAATAATTTTTATGATTTGAAAAAGTTAAGTCATTATTTTCATTATTCATACTTTTCCTCCATATTTTAAATAGCCTTAAGACTATCTTAAGGCTATTAATCATAGTTATATTATATCAAAAGGATTTAAATTTACATCACTTTTTATAACATCTATGTCAAATTCATTTTTTACATAATCAAACATTATATCTGAAAATACTTTTTCAGTATCAAAATGCCCACAATCAATCACTTTCATCCCCATATCAAGAGTATCTTGAGCATCATGATATTTCATGTCACCAGTTATCAAAACATCACAACCTGATTTATATGCTTTTTTTACCATATCAGCACCTGAACCTGTAACTATTGCAACTTTAGATACAACACTATCTAATTCACCTACTACTCTTAAGTGTTTTATATCTAGTTTTTCTTTAAGTATCATTCCTAAATCTTTAAATGTCATTTTAGATTTAAGTTTTCCGTACCTTCCAAGCCCTACAGCTTCCCCTCTATTTTCTAGCTTATATAAGTCATATGCAACTTCCTCATATGGATGTGATTTAATCATTGCACTTATAACTTTATCTAATATTTTTTGAGGAACTATAGTTTCTATTTTAACTTCATGAACGCTTTCTAATGCGTTAGTCTCTCCAATATAAGGATTTGCTCCATCACAAGGCTTAAATCTACCTTCACCTTCAGTAGTGAATGAGCAATCTTTATAGTTTCCTAAGTGTCCAGCTCCAGAATTTCCTAAAGCTATTCTTACATCGTCTATATGTGTCTTTGGTACATAAACTGCTAGTTTATATAGATTTTCACTGCTAGTTTTATCTAAAATTTTTACATTTTCAAGTTCTAACATTTCTACAAAATAATCATTCAATCCGTCAAAAGCTATATCAAAATTAGTATGCATAGAATATATTGATATACTATTTTTTATTAATTTATGTATTAATTTCCCTTTTAAATCTGAAGTGGTAACTTTTTGCATTTTAGAAAAAATAAAAGGATGATGAGTTATTATCAGATTTATACCTTTATCTATGGCTTCATCTACAACTTTTTCATTAGCTTCTAAACAAACCATTACTCTTTTAACTTCCTGTTCATAATCTCCTACTATAAGGCCTACATTATCCCAATCATACGCTAAATTAAGAGGATATTTTTGTTCTATTTTTTTTATAAAACTTTTAAGTTTCATTTACAGCATCTCCTTAAGCTTTTCTATAACTTTAATAGTCTCATTTCTCTTATTTTCTATAGCTTCTCCACTTTTACCTTCTAGTTTTTTTATTATATTTTCATATGCATATATTTTTTTATTTAAAAATTCAGCTAAAAGTTCATCCTTTTTTTCTATAAGTTTTTTTGAAACTTCATAATATATTTCATCTGTAACTTCTGTTTTTCTTCCAGTATATTTAGCTACTATTATTTCATATATTCTAAAGTCTTCTTTTACTAAAACTTCATCTATAACTTCAAATCCGTTATTATAAAGATATTTTCTAAGTTCAGCTTGTGCTTGCATTGGTTGTAATATAAGTTTTTCAGCATTTTGAGCAACGCTTTTTTTCGCTTCTAACAGTTCCCCTATAAGTATACCACCCATACCCGCTATTATAATTTCATCTACTTCATTATCATTTAAAACTTCTATTCCTGACCCTAGTCTTAAATCAACTTTGTCATCTAATTTATTATGTCTAACTTCTTTTCTTGCATTTTCTAAAGGCCCTTTATTCACATCTGCCAATATAGCAAAATCTATTTTTTTATTATTTAGAAGAAACACTGGTATATATCCATGATCCGTCCCAATATCTGCGATTTTTTTCCCTTCGTCTACAAGACTTGCTATTTTTAATAATCTATCTGTTAACTTCAATTTTCGTCGTCCTTTCATATATCTTTTATATACATAAAAATTCGCCTATTATAGACGAATTTTTTTATTAATCTAAGTAATCTCTAAGCTTTTTAGATCTACTTGGATGTCTTAATTTTCTTAAAGCTTTAGCTTCTATTTGTCTTATTCTTTCTCTTGTTACATCAAACTCTTTACCTACTTCTTCAAGAGTTCTAGCACGTCCATCTTCTAATCCAAATCTTAGTTTTAAAACTTTTTGCTCTCTTTCATTTAACGAACCTAAAACTTCTTCTATTTGCTCTTTTAATAAAGAATATGCGGCAGCTTCTGCTGGAGCTGGAGCATCGTCATCTGGTATAAAGTCTCCTAAATGACTATCCTCTTCTTCACCTATAGGAGTTTCTAAAGATACTGGATCTTGAGCAATTTTCATAATTTCTCTAACTTTATCTTCTGTCATATCCATTTCTTTTGCAATTTCTTCAGGTTTTGGATCTCTACCTAATTCCTGTAATAATTGTCTAGAAACTCTTATTAATTTATTTATAGTTTCAACCATATGAACAGGTATTCTTATAGTTCTAGCTTGATCTGCTATTGCACGAGTTATAGCTTGTCTTATCCACCATGTAGCATAAGTACTAAATTTAAACCCTTTTGTATAGTCAAACTTTTCAACAGCTTTTATAAGACCTAAATTTCCTTCTTGTATTAGATCTAAAAATAACATTCCTCTTCCTACATATCTCTTCGCTATACTTACAACAAGTCTTAAGTTGGCTTCAACTAATCTTTGTTTAGCTATTTCATCACCTTCATGCATTCTTCTTGCAAGTTCAGCTTCTTCATGAGGCTTAAGTAGAGGTATTTTCCCAATTTCTTTTAAATACATTCTAACTGGGTCATCTATACTTATTCCTTTTGGAAGAGTTAAGTCTATTTGTTCAATTTCCATAGTATTTTCTTCTTTAGATATATCCTCATCAATACTATCATCTATATCCATGTTTGATATATCCATATCTTCTGAAGTAAATTCTATATCTGCATCAGCTTTTTCTTCTTTCTTTTGAATTACTTCAATTCCTAAGTTTCCAAGGGTCTCATATAAGTTTTCAACTTGATCTTTATCTAATTCTGTTTCAGAGAAAGCTTCCATTATTTCCATAAGTGTAAGACTTCCTTGCTTTTTACCCTTTTCTATAAGTGATTTTGCTGTTACTCTTTTAGATTCTTTTTTCGGTGTTTTAGTTTCCATACTTCAGCCTCCCTTCCTTTATATATTTTGTAATGTTTTTCTTAGTTCAACTATCTTTATAGCAATTTCCATAACTTGTACATCTACCTCTTTCGCATTTGAATTATCATTAGACTTTCCATTTTCTAATTCTTTTTGCTTCTTCAATAAATTATCTATATCATTTTGAAGCTTATTTCTTTTTATTTGTTTAACAATCTCTTCTATACTCTTTTTGTCATTAACATTAATGTTTTCTATCTTCATACTATACAAA
>NZ_JAWDJM010000117.1:0-1865 GCF_032465715.1 Paraclostridium sp. MRS3W1
TACTTTAATGCCTAAATTTTTAAATAAAAGGGAAAGAGTTCCAATAAGTAAAAGTAAAATCCCCATCATTATAAAATTATTTGCATTTTCTTTTTGATTAAAATTATTAAAGTTAAAATTTATATTCATTTATATCACCTCTTTAAATCATTAAAAAAATTATAACAAAAAAAAAGTAACTATAAAATACTTTCTTTTAAATTTCTATTTAAAGTAATTTTAAAAATGCTTGTATCATAAAATTTTATTATGTAAAGGAGTGAGCCAATTGATAAAATTAATATCTATAATATTTGCAATACTAGCGGGAGGATCTACAGCTTTGGAGGCTTTTATAAATGGAGAGTTAGGGAAAAGTACATCAGCAGTTACAGCAACTTTTATAAGTTTAGTAGTAGGTTCAGTATTTTTTTTAATAAACATGATTTTAACTGGAGAAATTAAAACTTTTTTAGCAACAGAGTCGATAAGTCCTAAATTGCTACTTGGGGGTATATTTGGAGGATGTATAATTTATTTTACAGTTAAGGCAATGGATGGAATAGGGCTTTCAAGCACATTAACTATAATTGTAGTTTCACAAATTCTTATAGGATTTTTTATAGATGTGGTTGTTCTTAAAGAGCAAACTATGTATTTATATAAATATGTAGGTGCAATTTTACTATTTATAGGAACATTTTTCATAGTAAGTTAAATCTATTTAATTATTATACATATTTGGTAAATTAAATTTATGTGATAAAATTAATGTAAATAAAATACATTAGGAGAGATAGAGTAATGAAAAATAAATTTGTTATGTCATTTAGCGGGGGAAAAGATAGCACACTGGCATTATATCGCATGATAAAAAAAGGTTATGAGCCAGTTGCTCTTTTGACAACTGTAAAAAAAGATGCTGATAAATCATGGACACATGGAATAAATAAAAGGTTATTAAAACAAGTAAGTGAAAGCTTAGACATTCCATTATTAGAAGTTGAATGCGATGTTTGTGAGTATGAAAAAGAGTTTGAAAAGAGCTTAATAAAAGCAAAGGAACTTGGCGCAAGTATTTGTGTATTTGGAGATATAGATATCGAAGAACACAAAAACTGGGATGTTGAAAGATGTAAAAACTCAGGAATCGAAGCTAGTTTTCCACTATGGCAAGAAGATAGAGAATCATTAGTTTATGAATTTATAGAAAGTGGATTTACAACTATAATAAAAACTGTAAATTTAGATTATTTAAATGAAAGCTTACTAGGGAAAAAACTTACAAAAAATATTGTTCTTGAAATTAAAAATGCTGGGGCAGATGCTTGTGGTGAAAATGGAGAATATCATACTTTTGTAATAGATGGACCATTATTTAAAGAAAAAGTATCTTTTGAAAATAAAGGTATTGTAATTGAAAGAAATTATGGACATTTAAATATTGTATAGAAAAAGCTATCTTAAAAAAGATGGCTTTTTTGCGCTACAAATCAAAAAATACACATATTAATGTGCATAAATTAAAAATTGAAGAGGTAAATATAGCTATGGGAATTATGTAAAATAGTAACCATTATATTAACTTAAATTAAAGCAAATAATAATAAAAATAAATACTAAACTAATTTAAGAAGGTGACACTAAATGCAATCATCTAAAGGAATTAAGTTTTTTATTTTTTTAATAATAAATATGCTAATAGTATTATTGCCAAATGATGTTTATTCAATGCAAAAAAATCAAAAAATACCGCAAGAAGTTATAATAGGGGGAGAATTATTGCATATGGAATTAAATACTGAAAAAGTAATGATATTTGGAATAGAAAAAAATTCCTTTATTAAAAATTATGATTTAATAGACTGTATAAGTGGAGATTACTT
>NZ_JAWDJM010000118.1:0-29575 GCF_032465715.1 Paraclostridium sp. MRS3W1
AATTAAGACATTATATGCCACAAAATAAAAATGAAGAAATAATTAAAAATGAAAATATGGATTTATATAGTAAAGTTAGAACTAGTATAGGATTGTTAAAAATGCAATTTAAGATATTTAATAAGTTGTACTTAATTGCATCTATAATACTTGTTTTATGTGGAGTAATTGGAACTATAAAACTTAATTTAAATCCATACTTATGTGCATACACTGTATCTCCTATACCAATACTTATTGGGTTAGCTGAAATATTGCGAGGAAAAGAAGAAAATATGTGGGAGTTAGAATTAAGCTATAAATATTCATTTAGAGAAATACTATTTGCAAAGTTAGTAATAATATCTACAACGGCTATAGCTTTAACTTTAGTAACTAGTTTAATATTAACAGGAACTTATTCTGAAGTTAGCTTGTTAAGGATAATAAATATATGTTTAATTCCAACTTGCTTTATATCATTAATATCACTGATATTAGCATCTATCTATAGGGGAATGAACAGTATAGTATTATCTACAAGTATGTGGATGGTTGTAAGCAATATGGTAGATAACGACACTATTAACTATATAGTAAATGTAAAGAACTATAAGTTGTTTTTAGTCCTTATATTGCTATTTGTACTTACAATTATTGCATCAAAATTATTTTATAAAAAAAGTATAAACTTTATAGATTATAAAAACTTAGATTTTTAGGGGGAAATTAAATGGAATTAGTATTAAAAAATATAAATAAATCATTTAAAGATAAAATAGCAGTAAGTGATTTTAATGTGACTTTAAATAATGGTATATACGGTTTATTAGGACCTAATGGAGCAGGAAAAACATCTCTTATGAGAATAATAGCTGATGTTTCAAATGCAACTAGTGGAGAAGTATACTTAAATGGAAAAAGTAAATCTGAATTAGGGTCAGATTATAGAAGTTTGCTTGGATACTTACCACAAGATGTAGGATTTTACAAAACATTTACGGCACAAAAATTTTTAGAGTATGTATCTACCTTAAAAGGTTTGGAAAAAGAATATTCAAAAGTAAAAATAGATGAACTTTTAAAATTTGTGAACCTAGAAAAAGATAGAAATAGAAAAATAGGTAAATTTTCAGGAGGTATGAAGCAAAGATTAGGAATTGCTCAAGCACTTTTAAATGATCCAAAAGTTTTAATATTAGATGAACCAACTGCAGGTCTAGATCCTAATGAAAGAATAAGATTTAAAAATTTAATATCTGAGATATCAAAAGATAAAATAGTAATATTATCTACTCATATAGTTTCAGATGTAGAGTTTATATCAAATGAAATAATTATTATGAAAGATGGTAAATTAGTTGAAAAAGACACTCCAAATGAACTTTTAAAGAGTATTAAAGGGAAAGTACATAGCTTAAGAATAAGAGAAGATATGCTTCATAAAGTTCAAAATGAATTTAAAGTTTCTAATATAGTAAGGGAGAAAGACCATATTCTAGTTAGAGTTGTAGGTCATGAAAATATACATATAAAAGATGTTGATGTAATAGATGAAAATCCTAGTTTGGAAGATTTGTTTTTATATTACTTTGATGAAAAGATTAGCTTTTAGGGGGAATAGTTATGAAGGAGTTAATAAAATTTGAATTATATAAGATATTTTCTAAAAAATCAGTGTTAGTGTTAATATTAATATGCATAATATCATCTGTATTACCATCTATAAGTGATTATTTAGACATAAAGGAAAAAGGATTAAAAAGTTATGAAAATATAAAAAAATTAGGACAGGAATATGAAGGACAAGTTATAACTGAAGAAAAAAAGGATTATTTAGAAAAGAATGATATACAGATAAGAGAAAAAGATAATAAAGGAGAATATGTTACAGATAAAGAGAGAGTATCAGCGTATGGTATAAATGATTTTTATATGTGGGTAAACCCTGAATATTTGATAAATAATAGATTTTATAAATTTGATGATATAAAAAAAGAGATTGCTAAATTAGAAAAAGATGGAGATAAAAGTAGTTATGAATATAAAGAATTTAAATATATACATGATTTAATTGAAAAAAAACCAATACCTAAATTTTACTTTAAATTTGGTTGGAACAATGCAACAGAATTTAATATAAATCCACTGTGGATGGCTATTTTGATAATTGTATCCATATGTACTATATTTAGTAATGAATATCAAAGTAACACTGCATCAATAATATTTAGTTCAAAAAATGGACAAGGAAGATTAACGCTAGCAAAAGTTATATCGGGTTTATTATTCTCTACAATAATATTTTTGGTTATAAATGGGATACAAGTTGCTATCCTGGGTATGCATGGCTTTGATGGATGGAATTTACCATTAGGATTTTTACCTAGTTATGCAAGGACACCATATATTATGAATATAGGGACATTTTATATGATGGGGTTATTGGTTAGCTATATAGGAGTTGTATTATTTACATTATTAGTTATGTTAGTATCATTAATTAGCAAAAATGATATGATATCCTTTGCAATCAATGTAGTGATATTACTAGGACCTGGATTTTTAGCTAAAATTATGCCTACATATATGTTGACTAAGATTTTTATGGAATTAAATATAGAAAACTTAATAGGACCAATAAGTATGTTTGGAAATATAAGTACCTACAATATATTTGGAAATCCTACACTATACTTAAATGTCATAGTTTCAATTGGGATTGTAAGTATACCTATAGTATTATATCTAATATATAAACTAGGTAAAAGACAAGTTGTGTAAACTTTAATTATAATTAATAATTCCAATTTAAAATATTACATAAGGTAATTATATTTGATATACTTTATGTAATATTTTTTTACGCTTAAGGAGGAAATAGAGTGGGTATAAATATTAGAAAAGAACAGTTGAAAGATAGAGAAGAAATATATAATCTAATAAAGGAATCATTTAAAAGTGCAGAGCACTCTGATGGAAGTGAACAAGATTTGGTAAATAGACTTAGAAACTCAGATAGTTATATACAAGAGTTATCACTTGTAGCAACTTGTGATAAAACTATAGTTGGGCATATTATGTTTACTAAAATATCAATAGAAAACAACGACTTAAAGACAGAATCACTTGCATTAGCTCCACTTTCGGTATTACCTAAATATCAAAGACAAGGAATAGGTAGTAAGTTAATAAGTGAAGGCTTACGTATTGCGAAAAGCTTAGGGTATAATTCGGTTGTAGTTCTTGGAAGTGAAAAATACTATCCAAAATTTGGATTTAAAGAAGCTAAAGAATTTGGAGTAAATCCACCATTTGATGTACCAAGCGAAAACTTTATGGTTATAGAGCTTGAACCAACTTCATTAAAAACTGTAAATGGAGTAGTTAAGTATGCAAAAGAGTTTTTTGAAGCTTAAGAATTAAATAATTTGCAACCAAAATTCTATCTTACAAAAGTGTAACTTAAATGTAATTTATATAGATACTAAAAACTTTATAATTAGTATATTATTATTACATAAAGATAAAGAAAGGTTGCAGATAGTCATGAAAATATTAAAATTTCAAGAATTTAAATATTTTTACAAGCAAAAAGAGAATTTAAGACTAGTATATATAACTATGGCTATACTTTTAGCAGCCATAGCATGTACAAGTACTATACTTTTAGTTGTTAGTAATAAAATAGAAACAAAGAAATCAGATTATCCATTTATATTAAACTATATGTCTTCAAGCTACAATTATATGAATGATGAGCAATTATCATCTATTGAAGATACATTAAATGAATCAGGCTATAAATATCAAAAAACAGATTATAAGTTATTAAATATAAATAACGAAGGTAAGTATGCAATAAAGAACTCAGAATTTAATAAATTAGCAAAACAACTTAATTTAGATACGGTTAACTTAGGAGTAAATGAAACTTTAATTGTACCAAGGTTTGATAATGAAAAATATAAAAATAAAATAAGCAAATTTAAAGATTTTGATATAGGTCTTTATAATTTAAATGTAAAAGGTATTGCTACAGGAAAAATACTTCCAAAAGGTGTTGGAATATGGGTTGTAGTAGTAAATGATAAAATATATTCACAGTTAGAAAAAGACTTTGGGAATACTACAGTTAATGTAACTGGATATGATTATAATAACTGGGAAAAAAGTTCTAAAGTAGATGAAACAATACAAAATAAACTAAAAAATGCTTCAATAAATAATTATGAAAAAAGACAAAATTATGATTCGTTTTTTAGCTTACCAAAACTTTTTGAAAATAACTCAAGTATTGATAATAAAGCATTTTGTATAGATGTTTTTGTATCTATAGTATTTATGTTAACAAGTATTAGCTTTTTATATTACAATTTCTATAAAAATATGAAAGTAAAAGAAATAAAAGAAGATAAAAATATTGAAATTCCTAAATTATCATTTAATGTATAACAAAAAAAGGTTTAAGTATTAAATTAATACTTAAACCTTTTTTACATGGAATACACTTAGTGCAATTAGAGCTTGAGCACTATAGTAAACTAATAAATTTAACGCTCCAAGAATTTTAGGTGAATTTTTATAAAAATAATCAAAAGCTAATATTAAATCAGATAGTACAAATAACAATGCACCTATTGTAACTATTAAAATATCAAAGCTAAAGCTATTTGATAAATACAAATTTAATGATTGAGCAAACATAAAACTAATAACTATAGCGTAAAAAGCCACATAATTAAACATTCCTTTAAAATCTAATCCTTTTATGGACTTTAAAAATAATAGAGAAATAGATGATAAAATTAGTGTGAAAATTATAGTGTATATGCTAAAATCACTAATTGATATAAAACCTACAGAAAAAAATATATGTGCAAAGCTAAAACTTAAAAGGCCATATATAAAGTTTTTACTCATAGTAGATTCGCTTTCTTTTGCATATATAAGAAAAACATCTCCAAATAATGAAAATATAAGACCTAATAATATAAATATGAAATATGCAAAGTTAGTATTATTTTCAATGTATCCACTTATAGCAATAAATACAAATAATATACTAGTTATTGTTTTAGATATTCCACGATAATTTTTATAAGGTTTGTACGTGAAATATAATAAGAATGTTAAAGAAATAAACATAAAAAGTAACAATAAGTAAGTCATAAAATCCCTCCCTGGTTAAATTTTCCTCTATATAAAACTATAGTATCATACTATGCATTAAACATTAAATAAAAAACAATATAATTAAAATATATAATTTATAATATAAAAATTATATATGTGGTTAAATATGCTTCTTGAAAATAAGTTGTTTTTAATGTAATGTATTACTATGTGAAATTTTAACAATAAAATTTAAGGAGATTTAAAAGTGACTTATATAAATGCAAAAAGTAAATATTTAATAAATGTAAAAAATATTAAGGTAAAGCATAAATTTGATACATTAGTAACAAAATCGGTTAATATAACAGAAGATCAAATTGAAGAATGTAAAAAATATGCTGAAAAATATATAGAAGAATCTAATGATTATAAAGTATTAGTACCAGCATCTGTCAAAGATGAAAAAATGCAAAAAGAAATTGCAAAACAAATAGTATTTGCAGACAAGATAGGAGAATGTGCAGTTTTAAATTATTTTAAATATAGGGGTCTTAAGCCAGATACCTTAAAAAGTAATAAAATAGGTATAAAAACTTATATAGACAAAGATATTCATAATAGACTTATAATAGATAAAAAAGAAATCGAATCAAAAAATAAAAACCAATATTATATTGGAGCACATCTAAATCTAGAAGTTGAAGATAAAAAACATCCAATTAAAAAATATTTAGTTAAAAATATTTATGATATAAAAAGAGTTCAATTATATGGATATTTAGAAACTAAATTTATAGAGAGTTTAAGATATGAAGTTGTAAATAAAAAGGATGGAAAGAAAGAATATAAGTTCTATACTAAAAAAGCTTCTAATTATGAAAAGAAAGATAAGTATGCTAATTTTGGGTTTGATTGTAAATGGTATTACTTAGATAGAGTTATGGATATAGAAGGATTAGTAATGAAAATAAAGAAATAGTTTATAAATTTTGACTAAAAAAGATTAACTTTAATTAATAAAAGTTAATCTTTTTTTGTAAGTTGAATTATTATTTGATATATGATATTTTAGGAAAAGATTAACAAATTTTCATGGGGGTTAGATATGGATAAAAAACTTAGTAATAAAGCTATTAAATCTTGGATTATAGGAAGAACAATTGGATTAATAATCTTTATATCTATTTATTTAGTGTTAAGATTAGTTCTACCTATACTTGAGATAAATACAGTTAACTATATTCTTGACAACTATATATTATGGATAAACATGATTATATTGATTATTGTTGTTTTAATTTCAATATCCGCATACATAGAACCATTCTTTGAATATAAGCAATGGAGTTATAGGATAAATGAAGAAGAAATATCTTTTACTGAAGGAATATTTTTAAAGAGAAGTGTCACAATTCCAATTGTACGAATTCAAAATGTAAACTTATCAGAGGGACCTATAAATAGAAAATTTAATTTAGCTGATGTTAAGATTGGAACTGCAGGTGGAAGCTATAAAATTCCTAATCTTGATAAAGAAGAAGTCGAGAAAATTAGAGAGTTTTTAAAGATTAAAATCAATGAAAATGTTAGAGAGGAGCTTGATGCATAATTATGAATGAAGAACTTAATGACAATAAAACTAATTATGAAAATAAAAGCTTCACAAATGAAAACATAAAAATAAGAAATAATTGGAAGAGTTTAATTTATAAGCTTATAAAAGGGACTATCAGCAATTTTGGACTAGGTGTACTTTTTATAGTATTTCTAAAACAATGGTTTTGGATAGCGATAGTGTTGTTTGTAGTTTTAGAGATTATATTTTCAATAATAGGATGGAAGTATGAGTATATAAGTATAAAAGATAATGAAATACATTATTATAAGGGAATATTTTCAAAGGAAACATTAATAATACCAAAGAAAAGTTTTAAGTCTATGGATATATCACAGAATTTGATAGAAAGATTATTAGCATATAAAATTGTTAAAATAGAAAGTCCTTCAAAAGATTTTGGTATAGACGATATAAAAATGAGTTTGAATAATGAACAAATTGATATACTAAAATCTTTTTCTCTTAATAATTTGAATAAGGAATGCTTAGGTGATGTAAATGAAGAGTATGTAGTTAATAATATAAAAGACAATGAAGAGTCTAAAGAAATAAAAGAAAAAAAGATAGAAACTAAAAAGTTAGTTATATATGGGTTTACAAGTTTTAACTTATTTGTTGCATTGATTTTTATTTTTAATATCTTAGGAAAGCTAGATGATTTTATAAGTTCAGACTACTTATCAAATATTATAGATGGAGCTTTTAAAAATAATTCGCAAAGTATGACTATTTTATTGATTGTTGCGGGACTTTTAATTTTCTTAATCATACTAAAACTTATTGCAACTGTATATTATGTTGTTAAGTACTATAACTTTACTTTATTAAAAGAGAACAACAATATAAAGATAGCTTATGGTTTATTTAGTACAAAAGAGTTTTCATTTAAAGATAATAATATAAAACTTATCAAAATTAAATCAAATCCAATAAGACAATTTTTAAATATATATGAATTAAATTTAATTATTAAAGGTTATACAGGCGAAGGAAATGAGAAAATTATAATGTATCCAATAGGATCTTTAAATGAAATTAATGATGTTATAAAAGAATTTATTCCAGAATGGAGCTTTAAAGGAACTGGGAATGGGATAGAAAAGGGTAAATTCTCTATTTTAATAAAGCCAGTTTTGTTAATTTTTATTACTTCTATAGTGTGTTATTTAATACTAAAAACACAATGGGTTTGGTTTATTAATTTAACTATTATATTAACTTTGATAAACTCTGCACTTAAAATAAGAAATTTAAACATTAGTGTGGATAATAAAAAAGTGAGAGCTGTAAACGGGGGATTATTTAGGACTATACATATTTTAAGAGGAAGAGATATACAAGCTGTTGAATTTAAAACGAATCCTATTCAATCTAAAAATAATGTAGGTAAGATTACTATTGATTATTACAGTGAATCATCAGAAGAAATAAAATTAATGTATATGAATAAAAATTATGTTGAGAAATTAATTGAAGCTTCTAAATGATAATAAAAAAAGGTTGTGAGAAAATCTCACAACCTTTTTTATGGGCTAGCGTATACTTATGTCTGAGCATAAGTTCCCACTGATATTTATTATAATATAAACTATTGTTAATGTAAAGATAAAATTTTATTTTAAAAAATTTTTAAAACTGAAAACCTTGGAAAATCTATAAGATATTAATATAAAAAAATTAAAGTAAATAATATTAGATTAAGATAAATAAAAATGGTGTATATACAATATGTAGTACAATGAAAATAGTTTTATTACTATATATTGTATTTAAAATATTTATCTATTTTGCAAAGGTGGGAAAAAATGAAGTATATTAAACTCAACAATGAAGTAATAATCAAAGATAAAAATGGAAAATATCAACTAGAAAAAGATATAGAGGCATTAAATAGTTATTTAGATGAACACATTTATCCAAGAATGAAAAAGTTTAATACATTTGAAGAGCGATTAACTTTTTTATTAGAAAATAGCTATTATTCAAAAGACATAATAGATAAATACTCTATAAAATTTATAAAAGAGACTTATAAGGCGATAGAAAATGAAAATTTCTCGTTTAAATCATATATGAGTGCGAATAAATTTTATCAAAATTATGCACTTAAAAGTAATGATGGAAAAGAAATATTAGAAAACTACAATGATAAAGTTTTAATAGTTGCATTAGCATTAGGAGATGGAAATGAAGACTTAGCTTTAAACTTAGCTATAAAGCTTATAAGACAAGAATTCCAACCAGCTACACCAACATTTTTAAATGCAGGTAGACAAAGAGCTGGAGAAATGGTTTCTTGTTTTTTAATATCAGTAGAAGATAGTACAGAAGGAATATCTTATGCAGTATCTTCATCTAATCACTTATCAAAAATAGGTGGTGGAGTTGCACTAAATTTATCTAGACTTAGAGCTAGCAAGGAACCTATAAAAGATATAGATGGAGCTGCTGGAGGTGTGGTTGGAGTTGCAAAAATGTTAGAACAATCTTTTACATACTTTAATCAAATGGGAGCAAGGCAAGGAGCAGGAGCAGCTTATTTAACAGTTTTTCATCCAGATTTTGAGATGTTAATGGATACTAAAAAAATAAATGCTGATGAAAAAATAAGATTAGCATCATTATCTTTAGGTGCAATTATACCCGATAAATTTATGGAGTTAGCGGAAAAAAATGAAATTGCATATGCTTTTTATCCTCATTCTGTTTACAAAAAATATGGAGTACACTTAGATGAAATATACATGGATGAATGGTATGACAAGTTAGTTGAAGATAATGACATAATAAAAAAAGAAATAAATCCAAGACAAATGCTAACTAAAATAGCACAGATGCAACAAGAAAGTGGATATCCATATGTAGTATTTATAGATACAGCAAATAAAGAACATGTACTAAAAGATGTAGGCATGATAAAAATGTCAAATTTATGTTGTGAGATATTCCAATATCAGACACCTTCAGATATAAAAGGATATGGAGGAAATAATGTATGGGGGCAAGATATAAGTTGTAATTTAGGGTCTTTAAATATAGCAAATGTTATGGATAATAAAGATATTGAATCAACAGTGAATACAGCTATAAGAGCATTATCTTTTGTATCAGATAATACAAATATAAATGAAGTTCCAACTATAAAAAATGGAAATAAAGCATCACATGCAATAGGACTTGGAGCGATGAATTTACATGGGTATTTAGTTAGAGAAAATATACTATATACTTCTAAAGAAGCTATAGATTTTTCAAATGTATTTTTTGCTATGATACGATATTATGCTATAAAAGCTTCTATGGAACTTTCTATAGAAAAGAAGACTACATTTGATGGATTTGAAAATTCGGAATATGCTAAAGGTATTAAAAGTAAAGTTCTTTCAAAATACTATACAGAATCTTATTTACCTAAAACAGACAAAGTAAAGTCATTATTTGAAGGTATATATATACCAACGACTAAAGACTGGGCTAATCTTTTAGATAAAGTAAAGGAAAATGGAATATATAATGCATATTTAACAGCGATAGCTCCAACACAAAGTATAAGTTATGTGCAAAATGCAACTTCAAGTATAATGCCAATTATGGAACCTGTTGAAGTTAGAACCTATGGAGATTCTACAACTATTTATCCTATGCCATTTTTAACTAATGAAAATATGCTTTATTATCAATCAGCATATAGAATGGATATGAAACATGTAATAGATGTTGTATCTACAGTTCAACAGCATGTTGACCAAGGAATATCTACTACACTGTTTGTAACAGATGATAAAACAACTAGAGATATAGCTAGATATTATATATATGCATATAAAAAAGGATTGAAAAGTTTATATTACACAAGAACAAAGATGACAAGAGACACAAATGAGTGTTTAATGTGTTCAGTATAGGGGGATTTTATATGACATTTAAGGCAAATGCAATACACAAAGCTGTAAACTGGAATGTTGAAGATGATGGTTTTACACAAGCGTTTTGGGATCAAAATGTAAAACAGTTTTGGCTACCAGAAGAAATATCTGTTTCTAAGGATTTAAAAACTTGGGCAGATTTAAGTGAAAGTGAAAAAGAATTATACAAAAAAGTTTTAGCAGGACTTACGTTATTAGATACAAAACAAGGAAATAATGGAGTTCCGTCTATGATGAGTTTAACTGATAACCTTCAAAGAAAAGCTGTTTTATCTTTTATGGGAACAATGGAAGAAATACATGCCAAAAGCTACTCATCTATATTTATGACACTTTTAACTACTCCTCAAATAGAGGACTTGTTTAATTGGATAGAAACAGAACCAACATTACAAAAAAAAGCTGATTTAATATTAGCTCAATACGAAAATACTAATGATCAAAGAAGTCTATACCTATCTATGGTAACGAGTGTGTTTTTAGAAAGTTTCTTGTTCTATTCAGGATTCTTTTACCCGTTATACTTAGCTGGTCAAGGTAAGATGGTTGCAAGTGGAGAAATAATATCTTTAATACTTAGAGATGAATCTTTACATGGCAAATATATAGGGCTTTTAGCTCAAGAAATATATGATAGTTTTAACGATGAAGATAAATTAGAGTTAAAGAACAATGTGTATAAGATATTTAAAAATTTAATGGACAATGAAATAGAGTATACAAAAAAGATTTATAACGAAAGTGGACTTGTTGAAGAAGTTATAACATTCTTACAGTATAATGCTAATAGAGCTTTAGAAAATTTAGGGTTTGATAAGTATTATGAGGTAGGAAAAATAAATCCTATAGTTTTAAATGGATTAAGCACTGAAACTAAATCACATGATTTCTTTTCAACTAAAGGTAATGGATATCAAAAAGGAATTTATGAAGAACTAGAGGATGAGGATTTTATTATATAGCAAATAAAAAGATAGGTCTAATAAGATCTATCTTTTTACTTTATATTGCGGAACACTTTTCTATCTGTTATAGTATATATATAACAAATAGAACTTATAAAGGAGGTTGAATTTATGAAAAAAGTAAAGACTTTTTTAGCTATAACATTTATATTAACTTGGGTTATAGCGTTTGGACTTATGATACAAGATGGATATAAAAATCCATATGCTATTGTAATTATAATGGGATGCATGTTTATGCCAGCTATAGGAGTTATATTAACAACGATAATAACAAAAGGTAGTATTAAAGATGTGTGGATTAAACCAAATTTAAAGGGAAATATAAAATATTACTTAATTGCATGGCTTTTACCATTTTTACTTATAATTTTGGGAATTGTAGTATATTACTTAGTATTCCCTGGAAACTTTGATGGAAGTATGAGTACAATGATAAATGCAACAAAAGAACAATTATCTTCAGCAGGGCAGTCAATACCAAGTGACAATCAATTAAAAGCAATGCTATTGACTCAAATTGCTACATCTATTTTTGTAGCACCTGTAATAAACTTTATTCCATGTTTAGGTGAAGAACTTGGGTGGAGGGGATATTTACTTCCAAACTTATTAGAAAAATTCACACCACTAAAAGCAACTATCATAAGTGGAGTAATATGGGGAATATGGCATACTCCTATGATTGCTATGGGGCATAACTATGGGCTTGGCTATCCTACTGCACCTTGGGGTGGAATATTTGCAATGACAATATTTTGTATATTTGCAGGTTCAATTCTTTCTTATGTAACATTAAAAACTAAAAGCTGTATACCAGCAGTTATATCACACGCTATGATAAATGGATTTGCAGGAACTGGAGTGCTATTTATGAAAGGCAATATATCGAATCCATTTATAGGTCCTATGCCAATGGGAATTTTAGGAGGAATAGGAATTATACTAGGTGGTTTAGTATGTTATAAAATAATATCAAAAATGAATGCTAAAGGTAAATTATATAATTATTAGATAAAGTGTTTTGAAAGTAGTATATCAAATCTTTGATATACTACTTTTTATTTTATAAATAAATATCTATATTCAAGAGGTGTTAAACTAAGATTTCTTTTAAAAGTCTTTGAAAAGTGTGACTGAGAAGAAAAGCCAACTAAGTTGCTAATTTCATACACGGAGTAGCTACTTTTTCTTAGTAAATCGCATGCCTTTTTTAATTTATACTCAATTAGATATTGTTGAGGGGTAGTCATCATATGCAATTTAAATATTTTATAAAAGTGGCTTCTATCAATATTTAAAAAATCAGATATATCTGAAACAGAAATATTTTTATTAAAATTATTATCAATAAATTCCAGTGATTTAGATATATAACACTGAGATATGGATTTTTTTTGTAAAGACAAATTTGAATGTTCACTCATAAGTAATGATAGTATTTGGTATAAGTATCCTAGTGCATTAAACAAACTATTTGAATTGCAATTTAAATACACATTTTCAAATAATTTATCGACACTATTATCTTTATTATATTTAAAAATATAATTTTCATCTGAAAAACCACATAAACTAAAAAGCTCCTTTGCTTTAGAACCATTTACACCAATCCAACGATAAACCCAAGGATTTTCATTAGTAGGATAGTAATTGTTATCTGTGTTAGGTGGTATAAAAAAACCATCCCCAGCCTTTAAATGATGTACTTGGTCTTTTATAAAAAATAAACCTTCACCTTCAATTATATAATGTATTAAATAGTAATCTATATGTTCGTACTGATAAGGGTCTCTAGGTTCGCAATACTCAAATCCGCATTCAAATATATATAACTCTGAGCTTGGTTTTAAATCTGTTGAAAAAATTCCTATTTTATTCATAAAGATCCTTTCTTAAAAATGTTTTCCTAATATGAATTTAAATTAAAATTATGTAAGTGTCAATTTAAAATGCAACAATAATACAAATTATAGCAACATTAGAACATTGAGACACAATTCAAAAGTGTGTATTATAAAATTAAATAGGAAAATGATTTCTGGAAAAATAGGGGGATAACTAAATGAGTGAACTAAGAGAGGTAGAAGTTATATGAAGCTTTGGGAAAATATAAATATAGATGGTATAAATAGGCTAAATTCAAGAGCACATTTTTTAAGCTTTTCATCTGAAAAATTAGCGTTAATAGGAGAAAAAAAGTATACACATAACTATAAATGCTTAAACGGAAGTTGGAAATTTTTATTTTTAGATGCTCCTGAGTATTCGCCAGAAGGATTTTATAAAGAAGAATTTAAGACAGATAACTGGAATGATATAATAGTTCCTGGAAATTGGCAACTACAAGGATATGGTAAAATGCATTATTCTGATTTATGGTATAACTTCCCTATAAATCCTCCATATGTTCCTACAGAAAATCCAACTGGGATATACAAGAGAAATTTCTTTATAGATGAGTCTTGGATAAGTGAAAAAGTAATATTAAAGTTTAATGGAGTTGACTCTGCATATAATGTATGGATAAATGGACAAGAGGTAGGATATAGTAAAGGGGCTAGAATTCAATCAGAATTTGATATAACAGAGTATATAAGATGTGGAAATAATGAATGTTGTGTAAGAGTATATCAATGGAGTGATGGAACTTACTTAGAGGATCAAGATATGTGGTGGCTAAGTGGAATTTTTAGGGATGTAGAACTATACACTGAACCTTTGTTAGGGGTAGAGGATATAACTGTAGTTACAGATTTAGATGAAGACTATAATGATGGAACTTTAAATATTGATTTGAAATTTAGAAAATATGAAAACCAAAAGATTAAATTTGAGTTATTAGATATAAATAAGAAAGTTATTTTTGAAGAATTAGTAGATATTTATTCAAACTTTAAGTTTTCAAAAAATGTAAAAAGCCCTTTAAAATGGAGTGCAGAAGAACCTAACCTATATACATTGTTAATTAGTGTGTATAAAGACGAAGATATTGTTCAAGTTATACCTCAGAAGGTTGGATTTAGAAAAATTGAAATAAAAGGCGAGACATTTACAGTAAATGGAGTTGCTATAAAGTTTAAAGGTGTAAATAGGCATGATTATAATCCTAAAAATGGAAGAGTCGTTGCTAAAGAAGAAATAGAGAAAGATATAGTTTTAATGAAGCAACATAATATAAATGCAGTTAGAACAGCTCATTATCCTAATTCACATTATTTATATGACTTATGTGATGAGTATGGCTTATATGTAATAGATGAAACGGATTTAGAATGTCATGGTTTTGAGCTAACAGGAGACTATGCATGGATAAGTGATGATCCAAATTGGGAGTTAGCTCATGTAAGCAGACTAGAACGAATGATGAATAGAGATAAAAATCATCCATCTATATTAATGTGGTCTTTAGGAAATGAATCTTCATTTGGGTGTAACTTTAAAGCTATGGCTAAAAAATGTAAGGACTTAGACCCAACAAGAATTTTACATTATGAAGGAGATTTTAATGTACAAGAAGAAGATGGACCTGTATCAGAAGTGTATAGTACAATGTACACTTGGTTAGAAAGAGATAGTAACTTCACAATGGACACTATAATAAACGATATAAAGAAACCTCATATATTATGTGAATATTGCCATGCTATGGGAAATGGGCCAGGAAATTTAAAAGATTATCAAGATTTGTTTTACAAATATGACAAGTTACAAGGTGGATTTATATGGGAGTGGTTTGACCATGGAATACATACAGTAAATGAAAACGGAGAGGTTTACTATAGATATGGTGGAGATTTTGGAGATGATCCAAGTAATATTAACTTCTGTATAGATGGACTTATAATGCCAGATAGAACAGTTTCACCAGGACTTTTAGAATATAAGAAAGTTATAGAGCCTGCACAGACACTTCCTGTTGACTTAGAAAAAGGGTTAATAAAAGTTATAAATAGATATGATTTTAAGAATTTAAATTCATTAGATCTTATTTACAACATAAAGGAAGATGATAAAGTAATCCAAAGTGGAAGAGTATATATGCCATCTATAGAAGGAAGAAATGATTGTGAAATAAAACTTCCTTATAATTTAGATTTCAAAAAAGTTGATGGAGCCAATTACTATTTAAATATATCGTATGTATTGAATAAAGATTGTACTTGGGCAAAGTCAGGATATGAGTTAGCTACAGCACAATTTGAACTACCAATAAAAACTAAGAAAGTTAAAATTGATCCAAAAGGTAATCTTGAAGTTATTAAAGAACATTGCAAATTGATAGTTAAAGGAGAAAGTTTCCAAGTAGATTTTGACTTAGTAAAAGGGAATATACTAAATATAACCAAAGATGGATATAAAATACTGGAAGATGGACCTAAATTAAATTTCTGGAGAGCTCCGATAGACAATGATATGTATATTGTAGAAGACTACAAGAAAAAATATTTCATGCACTTAATGCATGAAGTTGTTAGAAATATTGAGTATAGTTTAGATAATAATGTACTTACATTTAAAGTTGAAACTATTAATGGTACTACAAATTCTGCTTGGCACTATAAGTCAAATTATGAATACAAGGTATTTGGAAGTGGAGATATTTTAATTAATGTAAGTGGGGTACCAGCTGGAAAAATTGAAATGGCTCCAGATATGTTACCTAGAATAGGTCTTCAGATGAAACTAAATAAGGACTTAGAGAATGTTAAGTATAAAGGGAGAGGACCTGGGGAGTCATATTCAGATACTAAAGAAGCTAATTTATTTGGTATATATGAAAATACAGTTGAAGGGTTATTCACAAATTATGTAAAACCACAAGAAAATGGAAATATAAGTGACTGTTCTTGGGTTAGTTTAAAAAATGATAGAGGTATGAGTTTGATGGCTATAGCAAAAGATAAGTTTGATTTCAGTGCTTCTTATTATGAAGATACAGATTTAGAGTATGCTAAACATACTGTAGATTTACAAAAAAGAGATTATATAGTATTTAATATAGATTATAAACAAAATGCTGTGGGAACTAACTCATGTGGACAATGGCAGTTAGATAAATATAGATGTAAATTTGAAGAGTTTAATTTAGATTTTAGACTAACTATATTTAATAATAAAGAGATTAGTGAGATTAATTTAGGAAGAGAAGTTATAATATAAGTTTAATATAAAATATAGTTAATCACTAAGTCTATAGAATATATATAATAAGAACTTAGTGAGTTAACTATATTTTTTTACCATTAACTACAAAGTTAATAGATACTACATTTAAATAGGGGGATTTAAAATGAAGGAAAAAGTAACAGTTTTATTTAAAGACATTTTTGGAGAAAGAGAAAACATAAGAGTGTTTTTTTCCCCAGGAAGAGTGAATTTAATAGGAGAACATACCGATTATAATGGAGGTAATGTTTTTCCTTGTGCATTGAGCTTTGGAACTTATGGAGCAATATCTATAAGGAATGATAAAGTTATAAATATGTATTCTAAGAACTTCGATAAATTAGGTATAATAAGTTTTAATATAGATGAATTAAAAAATGAAGACAAAGATGACTGGGCAAATTACCCTAAAGGGGTTTTATATACATTAAAAAAACATGGGTATGAAATAGAGTGTGGATTTGATATGGTAGTATACGGAAATATTCCAAATGGAGCAGGATTATCATCATCAGCATCTATAGAGTTATTGATGGGGGTTATGGTTAATGATGTACTAGATTTAGGAATAGATAGAATTGACTTAGTTAAATTTTGTCAGGAAGCTGAAAATAAGTTTATAGGAGTAAACTGTGGAATCATGGATTAGTTTGCTATAGGTATGGGAAAATCAGATAGTGCAATTTTACTAGATTGTAATAGTTTAGATTATAAATATTCAAAGTTAGAATTAAATGATAATGTAATAGTAATAGGAAACACAAATAAAAGAAGAGGGCTTGCGGATTCAAAATATAATGAAAGAAGAAATGAATGTGAAAAAGCTTTAAAAGAATTAAAAACAAAGCTCAATATAAATCATTTAGGAGATCTTAGCGAAGAAGAATTTGAAGAAAATAAACACCTAATAAGTAACCCTATAAACAAAAAGAGAGCAAAGCACGCAGTTTATGAAAATCAAAGGACATTAAAGGCTGTAGAAGCACTAAAAAACGATGATATACATACATTTGGAAAGCTTATGGTAGAATCACATGATTCACTTAAAAATGATTATGAAGTAACGGGAAAGGAATTAGACACTTTGGTTGAACTTGCATTAGAACATAAAGCAACTATAGGCTCAAGAATGACAGGGGCAGGTTTTGGAGGATGCACTGTATCTATTGTAAAAAAAGAATTGAAGGATTGTTTTATAAGCGAAGTTTCAAGACGTTACAAAGAAATAATAGGATATGAAGCTGATTTTTATGAAGCTGAAATAGGAAATGGAACTAAAGAACTGTTATAGGGGGGCATTATGAGTATATATATGGAATTTGAAAGGCTTATAAAATATGGATTAAAACACAATCTTTTTGAATATGAAGATATTTGCTATATAAGAAATTCTCTTATTGAATTATTTGAATTAGATGAATATATTTTAGAAAATGATGTAAGTTATACTTCTAATCTAGAAGATATAATTAATAATTTATTAAATTATGCTTATGACATGGGTATATTAGAATCTAATACATCAGTATATAGAGATTTATTAGATACAAAAATAATGAGTTTACTCATACCAAGACCATCTGAAGTTATACGAGAATTTAATATTAGGTATAAGGAAGATAAAGTAAGTGCTACAAATTATTTATACAATTTAAGCAAAGCGTGTGATTATGTTAGAACTAATAGGATTAAAGAAAATATAACTTGGAAAACAAACACTGAGTATGGAGATATAGATATAACTATAAATTTGTCTAAGCCCGAAAAAGATCCTAAAGCAATAGCTAAAGCTAAGTTTTTGAAGGAATCATCTTATCCAATGTGTCTGTTATGCAAAGAAAATGTAGGTTATAAAGGTAGATTAAATCATCCTGCAAGACAAAATTTAAGGACCGTACCTATAAATTTATGTAATAAAAAATATCACTTACAGTATTCTCCTTATTCATATTATAATGAACACTGTATAATTTTTTCAGATAAACATGAAGCTATGCAAATAAATAAGAGTACCTTTGATAAAAACTTAGATTTTGTAGACCAATTTCCTCATTATTTTATAGGATCTAATGCAGACTTGCCTATTGTAGGAGGATCGATATTAAGTCATGATCATTATCAAGGAGGGCGATACAACTTTGCTATGGAAAATGCTAAAGTTATTAGTGAGTTTTGTATAGATGGATATGAGGATGTTAAAGTATCGATTGTAAAGTGGCCGCTATCTGTACTTAGACTTTGCTCTGATGATAAATATAAAATAAGTGAACTGGCAAACTACATACTAAATCATTGGAAAACTTATTCTGATGAATATGTTGATATATATTCTCATACGGGAATAACTTGTCACAATACAATAACGCCTATTATTAGAAAAAAAGATGATTCATATGAAATAGATTTAGTTTTAAGAAATAATAAAACAAGTGAGCTTCATCCAGACGGTATATTTCATCCGCATAAAGAATTACATAACATAAAGAAAGAAAACATAGGTCTTATAGAAGTTTTAGGATTAGCTGTATTACCATCTAGATTAAAAGATGAACTAAAAATAATAAAAGACTACCTATTAAATGAAAAGGATGAAAAATTTATAATTGAAAAAGTGCCTATCCATATAAATTGGATTAAGTATTTAAAATCTAAATACTCAATATTTGAAGAAAGTACTATAGATAAAATTTTAAAATGTGAAGTAGGAATAGTATTTAAACGTGTATTAGAAGATTGTGGGGTATTTAAACATAATAAAACTGGAGAAGAAGCTAGAGGTAGATATATAGAGAGTTTAAAAAAATATGTTGGAGTAAAAAATGAAATATAGTAAAAAAATTGTAGGTAAAATAGGTAATGAAGATATAATAGCTCATAACATTTTATATGAAAATGGATTTGAATTTGAAACACTAAATTTAGGTGGGATAATAACTAAGATAATAACTCCAGATAAAGACAATAATTTAGAAAATATTGTAGTTGGGTATAACAGTATAGATAGTTATAAGGCAAATCCTTCTTATATGGGAGCTATAATAGGAAGAACTTCAGGAAGAATAAATGAAGGAATAATTAAAATTGAAAATAAAGAATATAAATTATTTAAAAATTACGGCGAAAACCAAGGTCATGGAGGAAAATTTGGATTTGATAAAAAAATTTACGAAGTAGAAAGTATAGAAGCGGGGAATAGTATAACTTTAAAGTTAAAAGCTTTTAGCAAAGATATGGAGGAAAACTATCCTGGAAATTTAGATGTTGAAGTCAGTTTTAAACTAAGTGAAAATTTTCATATAAAACAAATATATAAAGCATATACAGATAAAACTACTTTAGTTAATATGACAAATCACACTTATTTTAATCTAAGTGGCAACTTAAAAGAATCTATTACTAAGCAGTGTATGAAAGTAGACAGCAACTACATACTAGAATTGGATAAAAATTGTATTCCTACAGGTAAATATATAAATGTAGAGAAAACTCCTTTTGATTTTAGATATTTAAAGTGTATAGGCCAAGATATCGATGATAAAAAAGATAAGCAGATACTAGTTGGTTTCGGTTATGACCATGTATTTATGCTTAATAAAGGTTATATACACTTAGAAGATAATATGTCTAAACGAGCTATGGATATAACTACAAATCAAGACTGTGTAGTTATATATAGCATGAACTTTACTGATGAATTAACTCTATATAATAATAAAACAAAACAAAGAAGATATGGAATCTGTTTTGAAACACAGGCTCCTCCAATAGGACATAATATGTGTTTTTTAGAAAATTCAATTCTTAATAAAGGAAGTATATACAATCAGGTTACAGAGTATAAATTCTATAATATTAATGATTAAACAGTGTATCATAAAGAAAAATAAAAAATAAAAAATGATTAAGTGTCTATTATAAGTGGTGAAAATGCTACAGTAATAGACGTTTTTTTTGCTTATTTAATTTGTGAAAACATTTTCAAAATGATATACAAATAAAAATATGTTGCATTAATTGGATATAGTGTGATATATTAATAAAAAAGGATAACCGGTAACCCTAAAAGTAGTACACTATACTAAAATTTTGGGAGGGGATTTATGTGGTAACAATTAAGGATATAGCAGAGTTAGCAGGGGTATCAAAAACTACAGTATCAAAAGTGTTAAACAATAAAGATGAAAAAATAAGCGATACTACACGAAAAAAAATTTTAGATATAGTAAAAGAAAAGAACTATAGACCTAATAAAATGGCTCAAAGTTTAGTAACAAAGAAAACTAAAACTATAGGAATTATTATTCCAGATATAAGAAACCCATTTTTTACAGATATAGTTAGGGGCGCAGAAGACAAGGCTGTTAAAGAAGGATATAATATTATCCTTTGCAACACAGATGAAAATGTAGAAAAAGAAATAAAAGCATTCAATACATTAGCAGATAAAATGGTAGATGGGATTATATTTGCTCCATCTTCTAAAATAGATTTAAATTCAAAAGAGTATAACTTATCGACTAAACCAATCGTTTTAGTAGATAAAAAACTAGATATTAAAAACTTAAAAGGTATCGTAAGTTTAGACAATGAAGAAGGAACTTATTTAGAAATAAATCACCTAGTAGGAAATAATCATAAAAAAATACTTTATTTAAGTGGACCTTTAAAAAATGAAATTGCGAGAGATAGATTAAAAGGTTATAAAAAAGCTTTAAAAGAAGCAAATATTGAATATGATGAAAAATTAGTATTACAAGGTGAATATTCTTTAGATTGGGGATATGAAATAATCCAAAGTTTAAAAGATATAAACTTTACGGCTATATGTGCAGCTAATGATTTAATAGCAATAGGAGCTATCAAAGCTTTAAAAGAAAGAAATATACATATACCAAAAGACATAAGCGTGGTTGGATTTGATGATATTCAAACTTCAAGTATAATTGAACCGCAACTTACAACTATAAATCAGAATTCATATGATATGGGATATGAATCAGCTAATATATTAATAAAAAATTTAGAAAAAAAAGAAGTTAATGATATAGAAAAAATGATTTTTAAGCCAGAACTTATAATAAGAAGTTCTACATCTCAAAAACTTTAGAGGAGGACGATTATGAAAAAAATATGTGTAATAGGTAGTTTAAACATGGACTTAGTAGTGAATGTTGATAACATGCCTAAAAAAGGACAAACATTAATAGGAAGCGACTTTAAGGAAGTACCAGGTGGAAAAGGTGCAAATCAAGCTGTAGCAATGGCAAGACTTGGTGGAGATGTAACTATGATTGGTAAAGTTGGGACAGATAGCTTTGGACAAACTTTAATAGATGCATTAAAAAATGATAATGTAAATACAACTTATGTACATAAAGAAGATGGTCCGACTGGAGTTGCGATGATAACTGTTGATAAAAATGCAGAAAATTCAATAGTAGTAGCACCAGGAGCAAACTTTAAAGTAAAAGAAAATGATATCGATAAGAATATTGATGCTATAAAAAATAGTGATATAGTAGTAGTTCAACTTGAAACACCACTTGAAACTATAAAATATGCACTAAAATCAGCTAAAGATTTAGGTAAATATACAATTTTAAATCCAGCACCTGCTGTTAAATTAGAAGACTCAATAATCAAGAATGTAGATTTACTTACACCTAATGAAACAGAGTTAGAGATTTTAAGTGGAGTAAGCATAAATTGTGAAGATGATATATTAAAAGCTGCTCAAACTATGATTGAAAAAGGTGTTAAAGAATTAATTGTAACATTAGGATCTAAAGGAAGTTTATATATAAATAAAGAAACATCTATGTTTAAAAAATCATATAAAGTAGATGCAGTAGATACTACAGCAGCAGGAGATAGTTATACTGGAGCTTTATCTGTAGCTTTCTCAAAAGGAGAAAATATAGAGGTTGCTATGGATTTTGCATCAAGAGTGGGAGCTTTATGTGTTACTAAAGAAGGTGCACAAAGTTCATTACCAACTCTAGCAGAAGTTGAAAGATTTAGGGGGTAAGGACATGAAAAAAGGCAAATTATTAAATAGTGAGATTTCATCTGTTATATCTCAAATGGGACATACAGACAGTTTAACTATAGGAGATTGTGGTCTTCCTATACCAAAAGATGTAAAAAGAATAGACTTAGCTCTTAAATATGGAGTTCCAAGTTTTTTAGATACATTAGATACAGTACTTGAAGAATTATGTGTAGAAGAAATAATAATAGCTGAAGAAATAAAAGAAGCAGCAGAACAAATGTATAAAGAAATATTAAATAGATTTGAAAATGTAAAAGTTACAATGGTAAAACATGAAGAGTTTAAAGTTATGACAAAGGATTCTCATGCTGTAATAAGAACTGGAGAATGTACTCCATACTCAAATATAATATTAAAATCAGGCGTTGTATTTTAGAAAAATTTTGTAAATCGAAAGGAGCACCTATATGAACAATCCAATTTTGCAGATGAAAAATATAGTTAAAGAGTTCCCTGGAGTTAAAGCACTAGATGGAGTTAACTTAGAACTTTATCCAGGTAAAGTAATGGCTTTAATGGGGGAAAATGGTGCAGGTAAATCAACACTTATGAAGGTCTTAAGTGGTGTTTACAAAAAAGATGGTGGACAAATATTCTACAATGGAAACTTAGAGGATATAAAAGGACCAAAAGATGCACAAGAAAAAGGTATAGCAATAATACATCAAGAGTTAAATTTAATACAAGATTTAACTATAGGTGAAAATATATTTTTAGGAAGAGAACCTAAAAAAGGATTTAAAATAGACTTTAAAAAGCTGTATGCAGAATCAGATAAATATTTAAATAAACTAAATATAAAAACTAGTTCAAAAGAATTAGTTGGTAATTTAAGTTTAGGACAACAACAAATGGTAGAAATAGCTAAAGCTTTATCTTTAGATGCAAAAATAATTATAATGGATGAACCAACAGATGCTCTTACGGATAAAGAAACAGAAAGCCTGTTTAAAGTAATAGAAGATTTAAAGAACGAAGGAAAAGCAATAGTATATATATCTCATAGATTGAAAGAAATATTTGAAATATGTGATTACATAACAGTTCTAAGAGACGGCAAATATGTAGGTAGTGAAGAAATCTGCAATTTAGACGAAGACAAAATGATAGAAATGATGGTTGGAAGAAAACTTACAGATCAATTTCCAAGACATGAAATTGAAAAAGGAAATATTGTATTAGATGTGAAAAATCTTTCAAATAGATATGTAGACAATGTATCTTTTAATGTTAGAAGTGGAGAAATTATAGGGATTGCAGGTCTTATGGGAGCGGGAAGAACAGAACTTGCAAAAACTATATATGGACACATAAGAAAAGAAAGCGGACAAGTTATTGTAAATGGTAAAGAGGTAACTAATAAGTCGGCAAAAGATGGATTAAAAAATAAAATAGCATATGTATCTGAGGATAGAAAAGGAGATGGTTTAATTCTTTCACTATCTGTTAGAGAAAATATGACAATATCATCATTAAATAGTTTATCTAGCATGTTTAGATTAAATAAAACTAAAGAAAATGAACAAGTAAAAGACTATATAAAAAAAATGAATATAAAAACTCCAACTGAAGAACAAATAATTAAAAACTTAAGTGGAGGAAATCAACAAAAGGTTGCAATAGCTAAGGCTCTAATGACAGACCCTGATGTACTTATACTTGATGAACCAACTCGTGGAGTTGACGTTGGTGCAAAAAAAGAAATATATGATCTTATAAATAAATTTAAAAGTCAAGGGAAAGCAGTAATAATGATATCTTCTGAAATGCCAGAAATACTTGGGCTAAGTGATAGAATATTAGTTTTAAGTCAAGGTAGATTAACTGGAGAGTTAGATATTAAAGATGCAACTCAAGAAAGTATATTAAAATATGCAGTTACAGTGAAGGAGGCTTAATTATGCAAGCTAAAGTGAGTCAAGAAAATAAACAAATGGATTTAAAAAGTATATTAATAAAGTACAAATCATTAGTTGGATTATTATTATTAATAGTTGTAGTTTCAATACTAAGTCCATCATTTTTAAGTAGTAGAAACATATTGAATATACTTAGACAAACATCTGTAAATGCTATAATTGCAGCAGGTATGACGTTTGTAATTTTAACAGGAGGAATTGATCTTTCTGTAGGATCTGTTCTTGCTTTAAGTGGGGCTTTTGCAGCATCTCTTTTAGCATCAGGTCAAAGTATAGTAGTTGCTGTTATAGCAGCTATAGTATGTGGAGCAGCAGTAGGATTTTTAAATGGATTTGTAATATCTAAAGGAAAATTACAACCATTTATAGCAACACTTGCAACAATGACAATACTTAGAGGTGTAACATTAGTGTTTACAGATGGAAAACCTATAACTCTAGGAAGTAATGGTTTAGCCATGGCATTTGGGAAAATAGGTGGAGGAACAGTATTTGGAATACCATCACCAGTTATCATAACTATATTAGTATTTGTAGCATGTTATTATATATTAAACCACACTAAAATGGGTAGATATACATATGCATTAGGTGGAAATGAAGAAGCAACTAAGTTATCAGGACTTAACACAGATAAAATAAAAATATGGGTATACACTATAAGTGGTATATTATCAGCAATAGCAGGTATTATAATAACTTCAAGATTATACTCAGCTCAACCTACAGCAGGTACAGGGTATGAACTAGATGCAATAGCAGCAGTTGTACTTGGAGGAACAAAGCTTACTGGAGGAAAGGGTAAAATAAGTGGAACGATAATAGGTGCACTTATAATAGGTGTTTTAAGTAATGCTCTTAACATATTAGATGTATCATCTTATTATCAAATGATGGTTAAAGGTATAGTTATATTAATAGCTGTACTATTAGATAGAAAAAGTAACTAAGAAAGGAAGATAGGAATGAAAAAATTTCTTTCAATAATGATGACTATAGTTTTATCAAGTTTTATGTTGGTAGGATGTAGCCAAAAAGAAGACGGAACTAAAAAAATAGGACTTATAGTATCAACACTAAATAATCCTTTCTTTGTAGATTTAAAAAAAGGTGTTGAAAAAGAAGCAAAAAAACTTGGATATGAAGTCGTAGTATTAGATTCTCAAAATGATCCGGCAAAAGAAGTATCTAACATGGAAGATATAACTGTTAAAAATGTAGATTTAGTATTACTAAATCCTGTTGATTCAGATTCAGCAGTAGCATCAGTTATGATTGCAAATAATGCAGATTTACCAGTTATGACTGTAGATAGAATTGCAAATGGTGGTAAAGTGGCATCTCATATTGCATCAGATAACATAGCTGGTGGAGATATGGCTGCTAAGTTTTTAATTGATAAATTAGGTAATAAAGGAAACATTGTTGAACTTGAAGGTATAGCTGGATCATCAGCAACAAGAGACAGAGGTAAAGGATTTGAAGATGGAATAAAGGGAAGTAACTTAAAAATTGTATCAAAACAATCGGCAGATTTTGATAGAACAAAGGGACTTACTGTTATGGAAAACATCATTCAATCTCAAGGGAAAATAGATGCAGTATTTGCACAAAATGATGAAATGGCTTTAGGAGCATCAAAAGCACTTGCAGATGCAAATATGAAAGATGTTTTAGTTGTAGGTTTTGATGCAACAGATGATGCTGTAGATGCAGTTAAAAAAGGTGATATGGCAGCGACAGTAGCTCAACAACCAATACTTATAGGTGAAACAGCAGTAAAAGAGGCTAATAAATATTTACAAGGTGAAAAGGTAAAAGATTTCGTACCTGTTAAATTGCAGTTAGTAACAAAATAAAAAAATACTAAGATGATTTTATCATCTTAGTATTTTTTTTATTCCTTCTTACATTGAGGTTTTTGTTATGCTATAATACTAAATGAATTAGGAACTTATAAAATTGGAGGTAAGACTATGAAACATAAAATTATAAAAAAACAAAATATAAGTAGTAATTGCGTAGTTTGTGGAGTTGATAATGATTTAAGTCTTAAAGCTAATTTTTATGAGCTAGACAATAATGAATTATTAGCAATATGTGATACGAAAGAATGGCATCAAAGTTATCCTGGAAGAATGCATGGTGGTATGTCTGCTGCAATATTAGATGAAACTATAGGTAGAGCTATAACTATGTTAGATGGAGAAGTTTGGGGAGTTACTGTTTCTCTAGATTTAAAGTATAAAAAGCCTGTCCCAACAGATTGCACTATAAAAGTAGTTGGAAGAATAACTAGAGATACTAGAAAGTTATTTGAAGGAACTGGAGAAATTATATTGCCGAATGGTGAAGTAGCTGTAACTGCAAAAGGAAAATATATGAAGTTACCGGTAAGTAGAATTATAGAAGACGAAGATGATTTAGCAAGAGAATGGTTAGAGGCAGAAAATGAGGAAGACATGGAATACATAGAATTATAAAAATTATACTTAAATTTATTTATTAAATGGAGTATTAAAAAATAAGTAGCTAAGGATTAGATTATAAGTTTTATTAATTTTGTAATCTAAATAAAAATTATAGTCTAATCCTATGAGACTTGTTATTTTAATACTCCTTTTTGTTATCTATTTCCAAGATATAACAGCGTCTTTTCTAGGTACAGTTCTTTGATACTTTACACTAGGATAGCCAATTATCATACAATTAACTATATGCTGATTTTCAGAAAGACCTAAAAATCTCATGATTTCTTTATTTTCTTGAGCTGCTTTTATAAAAAATCCACTAAAGAATGTTCCAAGGCCTAAGGCATTAGTCATAAGTTCCATATTGGAAGATGCTAGAGATGCATTAACAGGTGAATCAGAAACTACTAGAATTACTGCTGGAGCATTAAAGAATAAACCATCTCTTACAGTAGGATTTTCTTTATAAGCATTGTACATATTAATCCACATCTTTGCATATCTTTCAAAAGGTTTTGTTTCATCATTTAAATTTTCTAATAAAGTTGTTCCTAAATTGTATAAGCTGTCAAAGGCCATTTCTTTTAATTTCTCTATATTATCTTTTACAACTACATAAGAAACATTTTGAGAGTTGGTAGAAGTTTGAGTGAATCGCCCTGCTTCTATAATTTTATTTATTTTTTCAATTTCAACGTCTTGTTTCTTGAAATGTCTAACACTTCTTCTAAATTTTATGAAATTAAGTAAATTATCTTCATTTATAGTAAAACTATCTTTATCATAATTTAAAACTTCGTCCATATTATAATCATCTGTTGATACTGCATTTTTAGGACAGATTGCTATGCAATGTCCACATTTAAAGCAACTAACATTTTTAATTTGAGCTTTGCCATCAACAAGATCTATATCATTAACAATACAATCTTTTACGCAAAGGCTACACCCTATACATAAATCCTTATCTACTTTCATCATAATTAATACCTCCTAAAAATAAAAGTTTTGACTAATCAATAAATAAAATTTATAATTCTATATGACTATCAAGTATGTTTGAATTTGATTTATACTGATTATACCATCATAAAAATATTTATGTCTAATTCAAATTTTTCATATAACTATAACTTTTAGTTATAAAAAGGAGTGTATTATGAATTTACAACAATTAGAGTATTTTAAGGTTATAGCTGAAACAGAAAATTTCACAAAGGCTTCGAAAAAACTTTCAGTAACTCAACCAGCACTAAGCAAGGCTATTTCCAAATTAGAAGAAGAGTTGAAAGTTTCACTTTTTGAGAAAAAGGGTAGAAATATAAAGCTTACAGAATATGGAGAAGTATTTTTAACATACTCGAATAAAGCTTTGATTGAGATAGAAAATGGAATTAAAACTATAGGTAACATGCTTACTGAAAAAAATGAAACTATATTTATATCATCGACACCAAGGATAGGTGGATATTTTATGCATCTTATAATAAGTGATTTTTTAAATGAATATCCAAATGTAAAGTTTCAATTTAACCAGCAGTCAGCCCAAGAAGTTATAAATGATTTAAGTATGGGAAATATTGATATAGGATTTTATGATAGTAAAGATATAGATGAAAACAAATCTGAGATTGAATCTATACCTGTCAAAAAACAAGATTATGTTTTAATAGTACCCAAAAAACATAAATTTGCAAGTAGAAACGAAATATCTTTAAAAGAATTAAAAAATGAATCTTTTATAGCATTTTGTGAGAATAGTAAAGAAAAACTTATGTCATATACTGAAATATTGGGATATGCACCTAAAATTTCAATTCAGCCAGATGGTGCAAATATTGGAAGTGCAGTAGAGGGGCTAGTATCTATGGGAGCTGGAATTTCTATAGTTCCAAACACACCTATGATTAATAGTAATACCTTATCAATTATAAATATAAAGGAAGACATAAAAGAGAGAACTATATATATGGGAATTTCAAAAAAGTCTAAAATGAGCCAAGTAGCTACAAAGTTTAAAGAATATGTAATTAATTCAGCTAATATTAAATAAATTTAAAGAATTAAATAATGGGGAGATGAGCATTTTGAAGTTAAATAAAAAATGCGTAAGTATTATAATTATAGTATGTGTATGTACGTTTTTTATATTAGGATATATAGCTGTGGACTTTTTTAAAGTAGAGCACTATAGCAAGATAAATAATATTGTAGATGATAATTTAGGATTATTAAAATATAAAGTAAGTAAAGAAGAAAGAGGCGAAGTTGAAAAGTTAATATCTATAGGCAACTACTTAACTTTTAAAAGGATTGAAAAAAATAAAATTCAACCTAGTTTTTTAGAGAGTTCAATAT
>NZ_JAWDJM010000119.1:0-3402 GCF_032465715.1 Paraclostridium sp. MRS3W1
TATTTAAACTACTTCCTTTTTTTATTTAAGCTTTTATGTTATTTTCATTATTATCTTGTTTAATTTCCCATTCAATAACAAAAGTCATAAGTACTCTAAGTAAAAATACAGCACCTAAAATAACAAGTTCATCTAGGTTTTTCACCAACACTGTTTTTAAAATCTCAGCTGCCAATTTAAATTCAAGACCTGTGGCCATAGCTGTAGCAAATTGATGTTTTACGCTAACATCTATTTTAAATAAAACTTTTCTAATATAGTAATAAAAAGCTGTAAATGCTCCTATAGATATAACTACAACGCCCATAAACTCAAATATGCTTACTAAAATAGGAATGTACTTAGTCATAAACTCTTCTAGCATAAAAATCCTCCTAAATTGAAGAAAATATAGTTATAAATAGTATTAGTTAGATTAAGATAATTATTAACAATATTTATTAAAGAAGCCTTTTCTATCAAGTAAAAGAATAAAAGTTATCCCTATTATTAATATAATGGTAGATGCAAGACCAGCTTCAGGACCAAAAACTCCACCAGATATAAGGCTGTTTCCATTTAAGTTAAAATCAAATAAGCTTCCAACAGAAACATTTAATCCACTAACTTCAAATCCAAATAAATTGCCTTGAGCAAAATTCCAAGCACTATGAATACCACAAGCACCCCAAAGGTCGTTTGTCTTTATGACATATAGACCAAATAAATACCCAACCAGTATTATATTTAAAATGGCTACTATATTAACATTTGGGTTAAATAGGTGAAGCAGTCCGAAAAGAACAGATGAAATAAATAAACCAATGTTTATATTGTAGCGTGCACCTAAAATATTCATAAGCCACCCTCTAGTTAAAATTTCCTCTGTTCCACCTTGAATTATCCAACCTATTAAAACAATAAAGATGTTTAATAAAGCAAATTTACCTACAGGCTGAGAAGGAGATTGTTCTAAAGATACAAATCCAAATAAATATAGAACAAATACGACTAAACTCATTAAAATGAGTCCTATTAAAAATCCTATCGAATATTTTTTAAACCAATTGTATTTAGAAAAACCAATTGAGCTAATACTTCTTTTTTCTATTTTTGAAACTCTAAAAAATACTAGTAAAGATATACCAATAAAGCTTAGTAATGATGCTAGTAGCATTAAAAAATCAGGGTTAGATGAAAATAAAGGAATACTACTTATTAAAGAAATTAAGGGAATAATAACTATAGACCCTAAAATTGAACCTATATTTAGAAATAATAAAGCTAAAATTATTGCCCAAAGAAAGTTGGGTAGTTTTTTAGAAGTTTTAGCTTTGTCTACTAAAGTTTCATTTCTTATAAACATAAAAAACACCTCCTAAATAGCTATACAATAATACTATCATAAATTATTGAATAACGCTTTCTTATATTGGTGATTTTAAAATTATAAAAAAAGAATAATTGAAAAAATACTGGAAATAATAACTAAAAGAAAAAATTAAAGGAGTGCATAAATATGTTATTAAAACAAATCTCATTAGTATTAGTTATTATAGGAGCTTTAAACTGGGGTTCTATAGGACTATTTGAACTTGATCTTGTAGGATACTTATTTGGAGGAACATATTCAATGATAAGTAGAAGTATATTTACATTAGTAGGGGTAGCTGGATTATACTCTTTATATACTTTAGCTACATTAAAAGATGATAAAAATAGATAGAATTTATAATAAATAAAATTCACACTATAAGGTGTGAATTTTTTATTTTATTAGAAGAATTAAAATATTTGTTGAATGATATTGACTCTATACCTACTATAGACTTTATAATGTGTTTTAGGAAAAATAATAGGAGGGAAATTATGGTTAGTGAATTTTTAAGATATGCAGTCCCATCATCATTGGCAATGTTTATATCGTCATTATATACCGTTATCGATGGAATATTTGTTGGCCAAGGTGTCGGAGACTCTGCATTAGCAGCTGTAAATATAGTTCTTCCATTTACTGTAGTTTTATTTGGTATTGCAAGTATGCTAGCAGTTGGAGGAGGTGCTTTAGTATCTAAGAATGTAGGTGCTGAAGATATAGATAAAGCAGTTGATATATTTAGACAAGTATTTAAGCTATTATTAATTATAAGTATAGTAACAAGTATAGTTTGTATCGTATTTACAGGTCCAATTGTAAGGATGTTAGGAGCAACGGATAATTTAGAACCTTTAGCCGTTGAGTACCTTAAATATTATGCTATTTTTTGCACGCCTAACTTAGTTGGTATAGTGTTAAATAGTTTTGTAAGAAATGATAATAGACCAAAACTTGCGATGGTTTCAACTATTGCAGGAGCTATAACTAATGTAATATTAGATTATGTGTTTATATTTCCTTTAGGCATGGGAATCAAGGGAGCTGCAATAGCTACGGGGTTAGGTCAAATAGTCACAGTAGCTATACTTCTTCCACATTTCTTAAAGAAAAGAGGGTATTTAAGCTTTGGAAATACATCTTTAAATAAAGATACAATAAAAGAAGTTTTAAATATTGGATTCCCATCATTTTTTGGACAAGCAAGTTTTTCAATCATTGTATTCTTACACAATATAGCACTGTCAAACTTTATGGGAGAAATAGGTATATCGACATATAGTATAATAAACTATATAACTACAAACATTTATATGGTTTTACTAGGATTAACATTTGGGGCACAACCTCTTATAAGTTATAATTTTGGAAGAAGAGATTCTAAAAAAATGTTAAAATTCTATGAGATAAATTGTAAGTGTTCATTAGTTGTTAGTATAACAGCGGCATTGATATGCTATGTATTTGGAAGAAGCATTGTTGGTATATTTACAACTGATCCAAACATAGCAAAACTTGGGTATCATGGTATAAAGATAGCATGTTTAGCGTATATAATAGGAAGTATAAACCTAAATACATTAGTTTATTATCAAGCTATTGAAATACCTAAATTTTCAAACTTAATTTGTGTATTTAGATCAATTATATTTTTACCTATCTGTTTAATTGTATTACCAAAGTTATTTGGTTTAAATGGAATATGGTCAAGTGTATTAGTTTCAGAATCTATAACATTTATAGTTATGTATATAATGGCCAATGTAAGAAAATATACTGCGAAAGTAATAAATGAATCAGAGCAAAGTCAAAATATAATTTTAGGCGATGCATCTAATATATAAATAAAAAACTGGACTCTAATTACAGGGTTCAGTTTTTATTTTTTCAAAAAAAGGGTAAAACCATTATATAATTAAAATTATATGGAGGATTAAATTGATAGATATAAAAAATTTTAGAAAATATGCATTTGAAAATTTAAAAAAAATTGATGTAGGAAATAAAATTGAATTACTTACTTTTAAAAAGGACAGAAAAGTAACTAT
>NZ_JAWDJM010000120.1:0-18402 GCF_032465715.1 Paraclostridium sp. MRS3W1
ATAGATGTATTTTTAAAATATAAATAAACTATTGGAGATGTTAATATATTAGCCGCTAAAGTAAGAGATAGTGTCTTAACTTTTATTTTTTCATTTATATAACCATAGAAGTATATTATAGACAATGTTGCAAGAAAAGACAATTGGAAACTTATATTATAAATCACATAAGGATTATTTATTATTAAGGAAATACCTACAATAGACAGGTTATTTATACTATCTGACCTTTTTTCTACAAAAATTGCCAAATAAGATATTAAGCTACAAACTATAGCTCTTATTATAGATGGAGATTGTCCAACCATAATACTGTAGCTCCACAGTATAAAAGCTAAAAAAGCAAATTTAAGCAAATTGTTTATTTTCCCAAAGCTAAATCCAATTATAGTTATAAGTATACTTACATGAAGTCCTGATAAAGCTAAAATGTGACTTACTCCAGTTTTAGAAAAGATTTCATTTACTTCTGAATCTATTCCTTCTTTTTCACCTAAAATTATCGAATTTATAAATTTAGATTTGTCTTTATATAAATACTTTATTGTTTTACTTATTTTATCTTTTATGTTAAATAATTTGATATAAATAAAATTATCTCCAATAATTTTATAATCATTTATTTCTACAATCCCTTTATACCCTTTGCTCTTTAGGTACCTACTATAATCAAATTTTTCATCCTTAAAGTTTTCATGTTTTTTTAACGTACCTTTAAAGCTTAGAATTTGACCTGGCTTTATATCTATTTTATTAGAATAATCATTTATTAAATAATCTTCAATCTGGTATTGGACATAATTATTTTTATTTACTTTATTTTTAACTAGTCCTTCCATTTCTATAGTACAATTTTTATCATTTTTATAATCTTCTTTTGTATAAAAACTTGTAACAATAAAGCTTACACTTATCATTATACAAAACGCTATAAATATTGGCCTTCTCATAAAAAATCTCCTAGACATACTTTTCTAAATTATGTACATATAAGATTTTTTAAATCAAAAAAAGGAAAAAGTAAATACTTTTTCCTTATACATATTCATTTATATAATTTTCTTTTTTATTAAATATAGAATTTAGTAAATCTATTGCCTTTTTATTTTTATCTGTTACCTCAATATTTTCCACAAATAAAATTTGATTTATATCAGTGTACTCAAAAGCCATTTGACTTAAATTATTTATACTCAACTTAAAGTCAGCTTCACTATTGCTTTTTTTAGCTACTATTTTATTATTTAAAATCTTAACTTCAAAAACATTATCATTTTCTTTTATTTGATTATCATCAATTTTTATATATACACTATCTAAATCCTTATTTTTTATATAAATGTCATTTAAAAAGTCTTCAACATTTATAACTCTTCCCATCATAAACGGTTTTAAACTTATCTCATTATCCTTTAAGTTTGATAATATAAATCTTAAACTATCTGTAATAGGAGCCATTAATTTTATATTTTTGCATTGAGTGTTGTGGTTGAAAATAAACTTTAACATAGACTTCAAAGAATTTATATTCTTATAACACATTTCTCTTACAAACATAGTATCTCCCATAATGAAATATATTATATATCCATCATAGTCATTATCTTTATGTATGTAAATATGACCATTTTCACATTTTATTTCTTTAAATAAATTTTCATAATAAAATTTATCTCTAACAACATATCCATTGCATTTAGATACAAACTCGTTATAAATATCAATCATATAATCTATATGACTTTCATTTATTTTTTCAAAATCTCCATTTATTTTAAATTGTTTTAAACCAGCTATATCAAGTTTATATTCTAATTGATCATAACAATGCTCATATCCATACTTTTTATATAATCTATAGTCTATAGGCATAAGTAACGAAACTACTTGTCCTTTTTTATAAAGTTCATTTAATGAAAAGTCCATCATATCTTTCATGTATCCTTTACCTCTTGCATTTGGAAACGTAGAAACACCTACTACATATGACGTCTCGTAAACTTTTTCATTTAACTTTATTTTATATTGATTTAATTGAAGAGAAGACTTAAGTTCATCATCTTCTTTAACAATGACAGTATTTTCAGGCTTATACTTGTTGTTAAAGTAGTACTCAACAAATGATTCTTCATCTCCAAAGCAATAATTCCAAATATCTTTTAAATCCTCTAAATCTTCACCCTTAGCATATCTTATATCCATTTTATGCCTCCATAACAGTATACTTTTCTACAAATTTACATGGATGATATGAAAGCTTAGCTTTTCTAAGTCCTTCAATTCCTAGGTCTTCTTCTCTATTTACAAACTCTACATTTTCAAATTCATGTACTAAAAATTGTTGATTTATATATTGATATAATCCTCTGATTTCTGGATTAGCTTTTTCAATATGAATAAGTGCCATATCGTCATTTATATATTCACCTATAGTAAATGCTTCTAACTTATTATCTATATATACTCCAGCTACTTTAACTTCGTCTTCTAATACATCATAATTATCAAATATTTTTTTAATTCCTATAAATTCATCATCTATTCCATCATCTACATCGCCTTGTTCAGCTTTATTGCTAGCCCAAGCTTTTAAAAGTTCTATACAATCATCAAACTCTTTTTTACCTAATTTCTTATATTCAAATCTTCCTTCATATTCTTTTAAGAAATAATTTAGATGATTTCTTTTCTTTTGATTTTTTCTTCCCTTTAATGTTCTTAGAGCCTCAGCATCATATACATAGTCAAAATAGTCTCTTTCTTCTATATATTTAAACTTACCTGGATAATCTTTTTGAAGCAACTCAACAACCTCTTTTGTAACAGCTCTTAAGTAAATTTGATGATCTTCATGCTTGAAGTAATTAACCATAAATTCTAAAGCTTCATGTATTTTATCTTTTTTTGCTAATGGAAGTACAGAAAATCTATCTCCTTCATATTCTCCAACAATTAAAGCAAAATCATCATTTGCATAATAACTAGTTTTATAAACATGTCTCCACATATATAAAGTAGTGAAACAATATTCACAGGCTTCATAATCAACATGATGGAAAAAAGGTTTTAACTCTTCATATGCATTTATATCAATTTCTTTAAAAATCATAAATAACTCTCCTTTTGATGCTTATATATTAATTTATATACCCAACTTTACCGTTCATTTGAATTAATTTTAAGTTTAAAGTCAAAACTAATAAATAATGTTTTTATTTATTAATATTATCTTTATTTATTCAATATAAACAGGTAATGATTGGAGTATTTAATGAAAAAAATCATATGTTTAACATTTATTATAATAACACTTTTGGTTGGTTGTGGCAAAAAAACGCTCCTATCAGTACATATAATAGATGTAGGTCAAGGTGACAGTATCTTAATTCAAACTCCAAATAAAACTAACATATTAGTTGATGGAGGAGATGAAGATAGCTCTCTTATTATAAAAAAGTTTTTAAAATCTAAAAAAGTAAAAACTATAGATTTCGTTATAGCTACTCATCCAGATACTGACCATATAGGAAGTTTAGATGCTGTTATTGATAAATTTGAAATTTCCAAAGTTTATCTTCCAAATAAAGAAGTAAATAGTGATTCATATTACAATCTAGTTCAATCTTGTAGCATGAAAAATATTCATCCTCAATTCCTTGAAAAAGGAAATGTCATAAATTTAGACAATAACATAAAATTAACCGTCTTAAATCCTTCTTATACCCATTTAGATAATAACTCAAACTCTATCGTCTTCAAATTAGACTATGGTAAAAAATCATTTTTATTTACAGGTGACTGCACATTAGAAAATGAACAAGAAATATTAAATAGTTTTAACTTAAGTAATATAAATTTTTTAAAAGTTGCTCATCACGGCAGCAAAAGCTCTTCAGGTGAAGATTTTATAAACACTATAACTCCTGATGTCGCAGTTATATCTTGTGGGTATGATAACGAATACGGACATCCACATAAAGAAACTCTACTTAATTTATCAAAAACAAACACAAAAGTCTACAGAACTGATAAACAAGGTCACTTGTCCTTTTACAGTGATGGAAACACCATAACCACCTCATCACCACCTAAATAGTAAAGTAAATAAAAAAAGTGATTGTAGCTTGCGAAGTGTTAATGAATAATTTAATCGACATTTACAGGCGAGATTTTAAAGCCTGTATGGAGATAAATTATTCATTAACATGTAGCACTAGCCAAAATCACTTTTTTACTTAGTTTACTTTATTAAATCATTTACTACTACAGATGCTATTGTAAGCCCCCCTACTGAAGGTACAAACGATATACTTCCTGGAGTTATTTTCTTTCCATTCATAATTTTTTCTTTTAACTCTACAGGTTGCTCTGTTGAATAAACAACCTTTAATTTTTTTATCTTTCTATCTCTCAATTCTTTTCTCATAACTTTAGCAAGTGGGCACATTTGAGTTTTATATATATCCGTAACTACTATTTTTGTAGGATCTAGCTTATTTCCCATACCCATAGAACTTATTATATTTAAATTCTTTTTAACACAAGTTTCTATCAAATGAATTTTAGAAGTAACCATGTCTATAGCATCTATAACATAATCATATTCTTCGCATAATATTTCTTCACTATTTTCAGCTGTATATTTTGCTCTTATTGCTTTTATATCTATATTTGGGTTTATATCTAAAATTCTATCTTTCATTACATCAACTTTGTATTTTCCTACAGTTGAGTGAAGTGCTGGTATTTGTCTATTTATATTAGTTATGTCTACATCATCAAAGTCTACAATAGTCATCTTGCCTACACCGGCTCTAGCTATAGCCTCTGCAGCAAAACTTCCTACTCCTCCAACTCCAAATACAATTACATTTGAATTTTGTAATTTTTCAATTCCTTCATTTCCGATTATAAGACCTGTTCTAGTTTTAAAATTTTTGTTCATGCTTTAAATATCTCCTTGTGTAATTTTTTTCATGTGCAAGAATATAATTTAATATCGATTATACAAATAGGGGTGATGCTTTGAAAAAATTAATTAACTTTCTATTTTATATACTTATAATAAATGTATTAGTTTCACTGCTTTTAATACTCGACGTAAGTTCTTCTAAAAATAATATCCATTCAGATATTATAGAATCCCTATCTAATAACGATAATTATAATTTGATTGTTCAGATTTTAAAAGATACTAATAAAGAAGATTTTATAAGATATATAGATTATATGCAACTCGATATTAATAAAAATTTAGAAAATGGTCCAAATAACTATATAGCATTCTCTATAAGATTGCCTCAAAATAAATCTTTTATATCATTTTATGTAAAAAATAAAGATAATACTTACTCATTTGATTCAATTGTAGATAATTTAGACGATATAAATGAATTTTATTTTTATAAAGATTTTTTAGTAGTTGAGCAAAACTGTGAAGATGAAACTACATACTCAAATGATAAAAAATTTATAGAGATATTTTATCAAGAAGGACTTAAGTATTCATCTAAACTAAAAAAAGATCTATATTTCGAAAAAATAGATTTAAAAAGTAATGATAAAATTAAAGTATCTGGAAGTATGGACTTTCTAGACGACTACCCTCCCCAAATACTATATGTCTCAACAATCTCATCAAATGATAATTCCTTTTCTAAGGACATTTCAAAAGAATTATATATATGGGATAATGACCTTAAACAATTTACAATGAGCCAAAAAGAAAACCTTGCAGATAATTAAGTTATTAAAAGCAAAAAAAGAACTTCTATACAGAAGTTCTTTTCATTTAATTGGCGGGAGTGCGTGGGAATCGAACCCACCCAAGAAGCTCTTAACCCCTCATACTAGTTTTGAAGACTAGAGGGCACACCAGCACCCATCCACCCCCATATGGACTCTCACTTACAAACTTATATTACCATATATTTTTTTTTGATGCAACTGTTTTTAGCAAACATTTTCATGTTTTTACAATTTTCTATATAATTTAACTTTAATTTTTGTAAATTTTAATTTTTTTAACCTTAAAAAATAAAATCCTTTCACATATTAAAAGGATTTTATTTTTATTATATATTTTATATATTTGGAATTTGCCAGTCTATAGGCTCTTTTCCTAATTTAATTAAGATATCATTAACCTGAGAAAATGGTTTAGATCCAAAAAATCCTCTACTAGCTGATAGTGGACTTGGATGTGCAGATTCTATTATGTAATGTCTATTTGTATCTATTAACTTTTTCTTACTTCTTGCATTATTTCCCCATAGAACAAATATTACAGGATCTTGTCTTAAGTTTAATGTCTCTATTATATGATCTGTGAAAGTCTCCCATCCTTTTCCTTTATGAGAGTTTGCTTCATGAGCTCTAACTGTAAGCGCTGTATTTAATAGTAATATACCTTGTTTTGTCCAAGGAACTAAAAATCCATTATTAGGTATAAAGCATTCAAATTCTGAGTTTAATTCTTTATACATATTTAATAAAGATGGAGGTGTTTTTACTCCAGGCTTTACCGAAAATGCAAGCCCATGAGCTTGATTTTCTCCATGATAAGGATCTTGACCTAAGATTAGTACTTTAGTATCTTTGTATGATGTATATTTCAATGCATTAAATATGTCATGCATATCAGGATATATAATATTATTTTTATATTCCTCTTTTAAAAATTCTCTTAATTTCAAATAATATGGTTTTTCAAATTCACCTTTTAATATTTCATCCCAATCGTTTCCTATGTTAACCATTTCTTCACCTACTTTTAATTTGCTATTGTGTCTATATCATTTTTTTCATTACTGATTATTTTTATACTTACCTTATTAGGTATGCACACTATATTTTTATTAGACTTATCTATAAATCCAGTTTTCACACATACTTTGTCTGGACATGATGCATCTACGACTTCAACACCTTTATCATGAATTTTAATCTTGTTAAATCCAGAATCTGTTTTTATAGTTATGTCTTCAGTTGCATCAATAGGAATTTCTTTATATACTTTATTATCTAAATATATAACTATTTTTTCACTTTTATCTTGGTTTTTGAAAAAACTAAAACTTATCCAAATCCCTATTATGATTAAAACTGATAAAATAAGAAAAAAATCGTTTTTCTTCATTTTTATCCTCCAAGCATTTATAATATAATTAAATATATCATAAATATAAAGGGGAAACAGCATGAAAAATAAAAAACTTATACTTTATATAGCAATTTTATCAATTTTAGCTATATTTTCATTTTTAATCTTTAGGCAAAAAATTAATACATATTCAAAAACTATGTACTACCTAGGTACTGTTAATGAAGTTACACTATACACTAAATCTAATGAAAAAGAAGCTAATGATATTTTAAATAATTGTGAAAATATAATAAAAGACATAGATAATAAAATGAATCCATCTACATTATCTAGTGATATTTACAAAATTAATGAAAATGCTGGTAAGTCTTATACTAAAGTATCCCCAGATACTTTTAAAGTCATAAAAACAGCTCTTCACTTTTCAGATTTATCAGATGGGCATTTTGATGTTTCAGTTGGTTCATTAGTTCAACTATGGAATATAGGAAATGAAAAAGCTAGAGTTCCTAGTCAAGATGAAATAAATTCAGTTTTACCTACGATAAATTATAAAAACATAATTTTAGATGAAAAAAATAATAGCGTAATGCTAAAACATAAAGGTACAAAGTTAGACTTAGGGGGAATTGCTAAAGGTTATGCTGCTGACAAAGTAGTTGAATATCTTAAAAAACAAAAAATTGAAGGATCTATAGTAAACTTAGGAGGAAATATTTTTACAATTGGGTCTAAGGATGGTAAAAATAAATTTAATATAGGAGTTCAAGATCCAACTAAGCCTAGAGGAAATGCTATAGGAAGTATATCAACAACAGATAACTCAGTAGTTACATCAGGAATTTATGAAAGATATATAGAAAAAGACGGGAAAATTTATCACCATATATTAAGCCCCAAAACTGGGTACCCTGTTGAAAATGAACTTAGCAGTGTAACTATAGTCTCAAACAATTCAATGAATTGCGACGCACTATCTACTACAGCTTTTTCACTTGGAACTAAAGAAGGTCTTAAATTAATAAAATCTTTACCAAACACAGAAGCAATATTTATAACAAAAGATAAAAAAATATACCTAACTCCAGGTCTTAAAGATTCATTTAATCTTAAAGACTCAACCTTCACCATCCAAAATTAAAAAAAGTAAGTAGTCAGGCAAAGCTTGATATGTAATTGTTTTCGAAACAACTACATATCAAGTAAGCCACCACTACTTACCTTTTTTAAAATAATACTCTTTTATTTTCAACTCTTTTTGTAATCTTATTTCTATCAAAATCTTCTAATATTATCATACAGTTTTTTCTACTTGAATTAACTAAATCTCTATAATCACCTAAAGTTATTTCTTTATTTTCTTCTAAATACTTTATAAGCTTTTCTTTAGCATCATTGTATACTTTTGAAGACATTAAATAACTATCCTCAATTCTTACAACAGTATTTCCTATTAAAGATTCTAATACTTCTTCATATTCTTTTTTATTATTAGTTATATCTTCAATTGCATAAATATTATTTAAGCCTGCATTGTTTAATATTTTCTCTATCTCATTTTTTATTTTTGTTTGCTTTTCGTTAAATACAACATTAAATTTCTTTAGCGAAATAAAATTTCCATTAACTTTTATAAGATCATCATTTATAAATAAATCTAGTAAAACATCAAAATCTCTTGTTTTAAATTTACTTTCAACTTTAGATCTGACTTCTTCTTTTAACATACCCTCTCTTAATCTAAATTTCTTATGGTATGCTTGAAGTTCACTTTCTGCTTTTTCTTTTAATGTATTGTATTGGTTTATGTGCATGTACATATTGTTTATACATATAACTTTATCTTGTCCTATAAGCTTTTCTAATGATTTATTTATATTATCTTCACTCTCTCCACTATAACTCATAATTTCTTTTATATTAGGATAGTTTCTAGAGTTATTTTTTAAATAAGCTTCTAATATATCTGAAAGCTCTCCTTTTTCCTTTATTTTAAGAGCTTCTATTATGTTAGTATCAAATCTCTTATGTTTTCTTGGGTTAGTATCTATAACTATACCTCCACCTATTGTTTCCATAGGAGAATATCTTCTAACGACAAACTTATCTCCTTTTTTTGCAACTATACTTTCTTCAAGTCTAAGTTGAACTAAGCCACTTTCTCCTGGCATTATTTCTTCTACCTCTAACGGTACTGCTCTACAAAGTATTTCTCTAGTACCATGGTAAAGTCTTAATCTATCCCAGTGTTTAAGTCCTGCATCTGTATGTTTAACAACACTTAATCTAACATCTAACATCATTGCTTCTTCTAGTGAATGAGGTGATGCTAACACATCTCCCCTGTTAATCTCTTCAACTTTTACATTAGATATGTTTATAGCTGTTCTTTGCCCTGCATAAGCTGTTTCAACACCCTCTCCATGAACTTGTATACTTCTTATCTTTGTTTTAAGCTCTTTTGGGTATATTACTAGATCATCGTCTATACTTATCTTACCTTCTATTAAAGTCCCTGTTACAACTGTACCAAATCCTTTTATAGAAAATACTCTATCTATATTAAGTCTAGCTGGAGTGTCTAGATTTTTATCTTCTATTTCATCAGTCATTTTATCAATTTTATTGATAAGATTATCTAAACCTTTTTTAGATATAGAGTCTACTTCTATAATTTCTGCATCTTCTAAAAATGTCCCCTTAACTTTTTCTCTTATATCCTCTTTTACTAACTCTCTGAAATCTTCTTCCACAGTGTCACTTTTAGTTAAGACTATCATTCCTTTTTTTATATTTAAAAACGTTAAAATATCCATATGTTCTACAGTTTGAGGCATAACCCCTTCATCAGCTGCAACAACTAATAAAACCATATCAAGTCCAGATGCTCCTGCTAACATGTTTTTTATAAACTTTTCATGTCCTGGAACATCTACAATACCTGCTCTTTTATTACTTGGTAAGTCAAAGTAAGTAAATCCTAAATTTATAGATATACCTCTTTTCTTTTCTTCAGCTAATGTATCTGTTTCTCTTCCTGTAAGTGCTTTTATAAGAGTGGTTTTACCGTGGTCTATATGTCCAGCCGTTCCTATTATTACGTTTTTCATGTTTAACCTCCTATTAAAGCTTTTTCTAATTCATTTTTTACAATTTCAAATTCATCTTCAAATATAGTTCTTGAATCTAATACATACTTATCATCATAAACTCTAGCTATAATATGAGCATTACTTAATCTAAGTTTCTTTTCTAATGTTGAAACATTTATATTTTTAGGAGTTATAGATATAACTTTAGAATCTATAGTCTCTAAAGGCATAGATCCCCCTCCAACTTGAGATAATCCATCTTCAATTGTTATATTTGCATATTTATCTAAATGTTTTATTTTTTCATATAAGTTGTTAGCTTTTACTTCTAATTCATCCATTGTATAAGTTAACATTTTTAATGTTGGAATTTCTTTTCTTGCTTTTTCTTCGTCTAAGTACATTCTTAATGTAGCTTCTAAAGCACATATAGTTAGTTTATCTACTCTTAAAGCTCTTGTAAGTTGATTCTTTTTCATTTTTTCAATATATTCTTTTTTACCAACTATAATACCTGCTTGAGGTCCACCTAGCATCTTATCTCCACTAAAAGTAACTACATCTGCACCTTTTCTAATAGAATCTAATACTGTTGGCTCATAACTTAATCCATACTTAGATATATCTAAGAAAACACCACTACCTAAATCCTCAATTACAGGTAGATCATGTTTTTTGCCTAGTTCACATAATTCATCTACATCCACACTTTGTGTAAATCCAAGTATTCTATAATTACTTGTGTGAACTTTCATAAGAACTTTAGTATTTTCATTTATTGCTTCTTCATAATCTTTTAAATGTGTTTTATTAGTTGAACCAACTTCAACTAGGTCAGCTCCACTCAACGCCATTATACTCGGTATTCTAAAAGAACCACCAACTTCAACTAACTCACCTCTAGATACTATAGCTTCCCCACCTTTTGCCATAGTGCTTAATACCAGTAGTACAGCTGCTGCATTATTATTAACTACTAATACATCTTCAGCCCCAGTCAATCGTTTTATAGTATCTGTTAAATGGGTATATCTTGAACCCCTTTGTCCTTTATCTATATCATATTCCAAGTTTGAATATCTAGATGCCGCTTCCCAAAGCTCATCTTTTATACTTTCACTAAGAAGTGATCTTCCTAGATTTGTATGAAGTACTGTTCCTGTAGCATTTATCACTTTCTTTAATGATAATGAGTATTTTAAATTACATTTATTAATTGTGTTTCTCACTACTTCATCTATAGTTATATCAAACTTATCAAAATTTTCCTCTTTTAATTCTACTATTTCTCTTCTTTTTTCTTCTATAGATTCTCTTATACCTTCAAGTAAAATATTTCTTGGATATTCATTTAACGCATTTATTATCATTTCTTGGTTTAACATCTCATCTACTGAAGGTAATTGAGCAAATAATTCTCTTTTATTCATTAAAGTTCCTCTCCCCTTAAGTCATTACTTTACTGTTATATACTTTTCTTCTTTATCTACAACAGTTCCTATTATTTTAGCTTCTATAGACCCATTCTTCTTCATATCTTCTACTAATATATCTGCTAGATTACTTTCTACAGAAATAAGTAATCCTCCTGATGTTTGAGGGTCATATAATATATCTTCCATAGCTTCTTCTATGTTTTCTAATTTAACATCACTTGATATATATTGTTTATTTCTATACATACCAGCTGGTATTATTCCCATTTTAGCCATGTCAATAGCACCATTTAATATAGGAATCTCATTAGCATTTAGTTCCATACTAACGTCTGATGCTTTTGCCATCTCTAATGCATGTCCTAAAAGTCCAAATCCTGTTATATCTGTAACTGAGTTTACCTTTATATTATCAAAGCTCATAGCTGCATATTTATTTAAATGAACCATAGTTTCAACTACGATTTTAGAAGTTTCTTCATCTACTAAACCTTCTTTCATAGCAGTATTTAATATCCCTACTCCTATAGGCTTAGTTATAACTAGTTTATCCCCTACTTTTGCAGTTGCATTAGATAAAACTTTATCAGGATGTACTGTTCCTGATACTGATAACCCATATTTAGGTTCTTTATCATCAACAGTGTGTCCTCCAACTAATAAAGCTCCACTTTCTTTTACCTTATCCATTCCACCTTTTAATATTTCTGCTAGTACATTCATATCATGACATGCTGGGAAACATACTATGTTCATGGCAACTAAAGGCTTTCCTCCCATAGCATAAACATCTGATAATGAGTTAGATGCTGCTATTTGTCCAAATATGTACGGATCATCTATCATTGGAGTGAAAAAATCTAAAGTTTGAATTAAAGCTGTTTCATCATTTAATTTATAAACAGCCGCATCATCTGAAGTTTCAAGTCCAACTAATAAATTTTCTTTTTTATCCGATGTATTTTTAGGTAATTGAGATAATACCGATGCCAGTACCTCTGGCCCTATTTTAGCGGCTCACCCTCCTGAAGTTGTCATATCTGTAAGTCTTTTCATCATTTCCATAATTATGTCTCCTTTCTTTAAAGCATTACATAACTAATAATATCATAATTAGCATTTATTGAATACAGATATAATCCTTCAAATCATTAAATTTATTTTCACCTATCCCTTTTACATTTTTTATTTCGTCAATTGATTTAAACTCCTTATTTTCTTCTCTGTAATCTATTATTTTTTGTGCGGTAACCTCTCCAACTCCAGGTAATGAATCTAATTCTTCTTTAGATGCACCATTTATATTTATTTTTTTATTATCGCCCTCAGTGCTATCATTACCATCATTGTTGTTATTTTCAACATTTTCATTTGAATCATTAAGTGCTATTTCTTCACCTTCTTTAGGTATTATATAATGACCCTCATCCTTAACTTTCATAGCTAAATTAATTCTATTTGTGTCAGCTTCATCAGTAAGTCCATCACAAAGTTTTACACCTTCCATTAATCTATCATTGCTTTTTAGTTCTACAACTCCAGGAGAATTTACAGCTCCACTTATATAAATACTAATTTTTTTAGTCATATTTTCAGTTTTATCAACAGTTTTTACATCTTCAATATTTTCTATTTTCGAGAAATCCCCTTGGTTATTATCATTTTTTTCAATATCATTATTTTCTAAATTAGATTTTTCACTTTCTGCACCACTTACAACATAAGAATCATTTTTTTCTATAAATTTATTATTTTTAATTAAAAAAACTGAACTTATGGCAATAATCACTATTATAATAATAAAATTTTTCTTCTGCTTCATTTTATCACTCCTTCAAATTTGATTATTGACATAAATATGTTATACTAAAATATAAGTTTACAATCGGAGGACAAAAAATGTTTAAAAAAGTATCAGTATTATTATCATTCATAATAACTTTTGTTAATTTATTTGCATTTGGTAATATTTCATTCGCAGAAACACCACCTCCTAATATATCTGCTCAATATGCAGTTTTAATGGATTATACAAGTGGAAAAGTTTTATATGAAAAAAATTCTAATGCAAATTTATACCCAGCATCTACAACTAAGATGTGGACTGCCTACCTTACGTTAAAATATGCCAAAAACCTAGATGAGGTTGTAACTGTTGGTAATATAGGAACTGTAGGTGGAACAAGTATGTATTTAGTTCCAGGGGAGCAAGTTACAGTTAGGCAACTATTAGAAGGTTTACTTTTAGTTTCTGGAAATGATGCAGCTGTTGTTTTAGCTCAACATATTAGTGGATCTATTCCAGAATTTGCAAATTTAATGAACGAAGAAGCTAAAAAGATAGGTGCTAAGAATACTCATTTCCATAATCCAAATGGATTACCTGACCCTGAACATTACACATCAGCTTATGATATGGCTTTAATGGCAAGAGAAGCAATGAATAATGAAGATTTTAGAAACATAGTAAATAAAAAAACAATAAAAGTACCGGCTACAAATTTATCACCAGAAAGAACATTAATTAACACAAACAAATTTTTAACAGGAACTACTACTACTCCTTATAAAGGACAAAATACAGATATTAAGTATGACATAGTAGATGGTATAAAAACTGGATATACAGATGATGCTGGTAAGTGTTTACTTTCTAGCGCCAAAAAAGATGATATGAGATTAGTTGCTACTGTATTTAAAGCAGATGGTGAACCTAACTTATATACAGATAGTAGAACTCTTTTAGATTACGGATTTGATAATTTCAAGTCTCAAAAAGCGATTGAGAAAAATGATTTTGTAGACTCTAAGTTTATATGGTATGCAAAAGGAAGAAAATTAGAATACGCACCTAAGTATAGTTATTATACAGTTATTAATAAAGGTGAAACTACTCCTACATTTGAAGCTAAAGCTAATTTAAATAATATAAAGCTTCCAATAAAAAAAGGTGATACTGTAGGTACATTAGAAGTTTATAAGGATAAAGGTGAAAATCCTGTTGCAAACATCCCTCTAATAGCTCAAAATGATGTTACAAATGTATTTTCATCAATATTGAACAACCCAATAGTAAAAAGCTTCCAATCAATTATAATTGGTGCAATTGTAATAGTTGTACTTTTCATTGTGTTAGTTTTAGTTAAGAAAAAGGTAAGAAGAAAGAAAAGAAGAAAAAATATATACGCTAAGAAAAAAAGCAATATTTATTCAAATAAAAAAAATCGTAGAAGAAGACATTAAAAAAAGAGGCTAATAGCCTCTTTTTTATTATCCGAATATTTTTTTAGTTAAGCAGTTTCCTGTACAAGTAGCAGCAACTCCACCTAATGCAGTTTCTCTTAACTCCATTGGAAGACCTCTACCAACTTTATACATAGCTTCAACAGTTTCATCAAATGGTATTATATTTAATATTCCAGCTAAACAAAGTTCTGCAGATATTAAAGCATTAGCAACACCTATAGCATTTCTTCCTTGACAAGGAACTTCAACAAGACCTGCTATTGGATCACAAACTAATCCCATTACATTTTGTAAACAGTGAGATGCAGCAGCAACAGCAGCTTCTACACTTCCACCCATTAACTCAACTATACCAGCAGCACTCATTGCAGCTGCAGCACCAGTTTCAGCTTGGCATCCACCTTCAGCTCCTGCAACAGTTGCATTTCTAGTTATTATAGCTCCTATAGCTGATGCTGTAAATAATGCATCTAACATTTCATCATCACTGAATCCATATTCTTTCCCTATAGTAACTATCGCTCCTGGTAATATACCGCAAGAACCAGCTGTAGGTGCAGCAACTATAAGACCCATAGAAGCATTTACTTCCATTGTTCCCATTGCAGCAGCTAAAGCTTTATTCATTAGTCCACCACAAACTGTTTTTTGAGTGTTTCTGTGATTTTCTAATTTTTTAGCTTCTCCACCTATTAAACCTCCAACAGATTTTATATCTTCTGTTACAGCTCTTTCAGTAGCTTTTTTCATTATATCTAAACTAACAGCCATTTTTTCTCTTACTTCTTCTTTAGAAAGTCCGCTTAATTCAGCTTCTCTTTCTAAACATAATTGACCTATAGTCATGTTAAATTCTTTACATTTTTCTATTAATTCTGCTCCGCTTGTAAAGTTGTATTTCATATTCTGTCACCCTTCCTTACTCATTAGAATTTGTCTAAAACTACAGCTTTCGCTATAACTTCAAATTTTCTTAATTGATCTAATACATCAACATCTAAAGCTTCATCTGTTTCTATTGTAACGAATGTATACTCAGCTCCAGCTGGCTTATTAGTAGACATATTTGCTATATTCTTGTTGTTATGAGCAAGAAGTCCAGTTACGAAAGATACAGCTCCTGGTATGTCTTTTATTTCAAGTATAACTGCTGGTCTAGAACCGTTAAAGTCAAGTGGTAATCCGTCCATTTCAGTAAGTTTAATGTTTCCACCACCTATAGATGCTCCTTTAACTTCTGCCTTAGACCCATCTTCTAAAGTCATTTCCATTTTAACTGTGTTAGGATGTTCGTTTTCTCCTAAGTTAGCTTTAATGAATTCAAAGCTTACACCTAATTCTTTAGCTAAATCGAAAGAATTTCTTATTCTAGCGTCGTCTGGTTGGAATCCTAATATACCTCCAACTAACGCTTTATCTGTTCCATGTCCTTTGTATGTTTCTGCGAATGATCCATGTAAGTAGAACTTAACATCTTTAACAGGTTTACCTGCTATTTTTAATGCCATTTTCCCTAATCTTGCAGCACCTGCAGTGTGCGAGCTTGATGGACCTATCATATTTGGTCCTACGACATCAAATACACTATAATCTTTAGCCATTAATAATACCTCTTTTCATCAAATTGTCTTTTTTCTTTTGTTTTGTAAATGATTTCCAATAGTCGCTTAACTCATAAAATGACCATCCTATAAAGAGGTATGGCCATTTTAAAGTCTATTATTATTTTACTATAGCTATAGCTTCTATTTCAACTTTAACATCTCTTGGTAATCTAGCTACTTCTACACAAGATCTAGCTGGTTTGTTTTCACCGAAGAAAGAAGCGTATACTTCATTTATTTCAGCAAAATCATTCATATCACTTATGAATACTGTAGTCTTAACTACATCTGCAAAAGTTGCTCCTGATGCAGCTAATATTTCTTTTAAGCTTTCTAATGATCTAGCAGCTTGCTCTTTTGCTCCACCTTCAACTATTTCCATAGTTTCTGGGTTAAATGGAACTTGTCCTGATACGAATACCATGTTTCCATTTTTTATAGCTTGAGAGTATGGTCCTATTGCTTTAGGAGCCTTTTCTGTATGTATTACTTGTTTCATAATCAATCTCTCCTTCTTTTATATAGGTTTTGTTTTTATATTATACTTTTTTCAGTAATATTATACTACTAAATTGTATATATTGTATACAGAATATAGTAAAAAAGTGGAAATTATGCAAGCATAATTTCACTTTTTTATTATATACCCATTATATCATAAATTAATCTTCTATTGCAAACCCTGCAGACTCTACTGCTGATTTTATTTTATCTATATGAGCTTGGTCGAATGTTTCTAATTCTATTTCAAGATATAAACTTCCAAGAGTTTCTTTTGGTGGTCTTGTCATATTTGCATTTAATATGTTTGCATTTAATCCACTTATTATTTGAGTTAACTCAGCTAATCCGCCTGGCTTATCTTGTATTTTAGTTTTGAATGCATATCTTCTACCTTCTGAAGTTAATGCAGTTCCTATAACTCTGTATAATGTGTTAACATCTACGTTACCTCCAGATATTACACATACAACGTTTTCACCTTTAGCTGGTTTGTATTTTCCGCTTAATAATGCAGCTGTTGATACTGCCCCTGAACCTTCTGATACTAATTTTTGGTTTTCTAATAAGAATAACATAGCTTGTGCTATTTCAGTTTCTTCAACAACTATTACTTCATCAACTAACTCTTTTATTATTTCAAAAGTATGATCTCCAGGAGTTTTAACTGCTATACCATCAGCTATTGTAGTAGCTTTAAATGCAGTTGTAACATGTCCTTGTTCTATAGATTCTTTCATTGATGGTATGTTAGCAGTTTGAACACCTATTATTTTAACATTTGGGTTTAAAGCTTTAGCAGCAGTTGCTATACCAGCTATTATTCCCCCTCCACCGATTGGGCATAATATAGTGTCAACATTTGAATTTAATTGTTCAAATATTTCAAGAGCTATTGTTCCTTGTCCAGCCATAACATATTTGTCATTGAATGGATGTAAGAAAGTTGCTCCAGTTTCTTTTTGTATTTCAACAGCTTTTGCATATGCATCATCATATACTAAACCTTCTTGAACTACTTCTGCTCCATATCCTTTAGTTGCAGTAACTTTTGCAAGTGGTGCAGTAGCTGGCATTACTATTGTAGCTTTTATTCCGCTTAGTTTAGCTCCAAGTGCAACACCTTGTGCATGGTTTCCAGCACTTGATGCTATAACACCGTTTGCCTTCTCTTGATCAGTTAAACTTGCTATTTTATTGCAAGCTCCTCTTACTTTAAAAGATCCAGTCTTTTGTAAGTTTTCACATTTATAATATACGTTTGCCCCAGTCTTTTCACTTAGCTTAACGCTTTCTAACAAATCAGTTGTTTTAACTATGTCTTTTATAGTTTCTCTAGCATCTTTAACATCTTGTAATGTAACTCTTGTCATTTTACTCACTCCCATAATGTTTAGATTAGTCTCTTATACAAATCT